>JBGPHF010000347.1:0-2502 GCA_041484215.1 Nitrospirota bacterium | reverse complement strand
TCGGTGCCGTACTGCTCGATCATCACAAGCGGGTCGATCACGTTGCCCTTGGACTTGCTCATCTTCTGGCCTTCGGCATCGCGCACGAGCGCGTGGATGTAGACATGCCGGAACGGCACTTCCTTCCTGAAGTGGAGCCCCATCATGATCATCCGCGCGACCCAGAAGAAGATGATGTCGAAGCTCGTGATGAGGACCGACGTGGGATAGTACACGGACAGTTCCTTGGTCTTGTCCGGCCAGCCGAGCGTTGAAAAAGGCCAGAGGGCCGACGAAAACCACGTGTCGAGCACGTCCGTCTCCTGCCGCAGGTTCTTGCCCTTGCACCGGGAACACGCGACAACGTCGGTGCGGCTGACGGTGATCTCGCCGCAATCGTCGCAGAACCAGGCGGGGATACGGTGGCCCCACCAGATCTGGCGGGAGATGCACCAGTCCTTGATGTTCCGCATCCAGTCGAAATAGGTGTTCTCCCAACCCTTGGGAAAGAACTGCACGCTGCCGTCCTCGACCACTTTGATCGCGGGCTCCGCGAGCGGCCCGGTCTTGACGAACCACTGGGGCGAGAGATAGGGTTCCACCACCGATCTGCAACGGTAACATTTCCCGATGGAATGGGCATGGTCATCGGTCTTGATGAGCTTGCCCTGCTCGCTCAGCAGCTCGACTACGATGCCGCGCGCCTTCTTCGCCGACTTTCCGGCGACTTGTTTCAGCACCTCGGGAAGAACGTCCGGAATGTCGGAAAGAATCTCAGCCTTTTCGTCGAGCATCTTGATGCGCGCCAACTCCGGCTTCTGGCGCTGGCCCGCATCGTAGTCGTTGAAATCATGCGCGGGCGTCACTTTCACCGCGCCCGTGCCGAACTCGAGGTCGACCAGGATCGAATCGCCGATGATCGGGATCTTTCTGTTTGTAAGCGGAAGGTCGACGGTCTTGCCGATGAGGTCTTTATAGCGCGGATCGAGCGGATGCACCGCAACGGCCGTGTCTCCCAGCATGGTCTCGGGCCGCGTCGTTGCGACGATGAGCCGTATGTTATGATCGTGCGAGAGCGGATAGGCCAGATGGTAAAGCTTCCCCTTCTCGTCCTCGTGCTCGACCTCGATGTCCGAAAGCGCGGTATGGCATCGCGGGCACCAGTTGATCAGCCGCTCCCCGCGGTAGATAAGCCCTTCCTCGTAGAGGGTGACGAAGACCTCGCGCACGGCCCGGGACAACCCCTCGTCCATGGTGAAGCGCTCCCGGTCCCAGTCGCAAGACGCGCCCATGCGCTTGAGCTGGTTTATGATCCTGCCCCCGTACTCTTTCCTCCACTCCCAGACCTTCTCGACGAACTTTTCTCGGCCGAGGGCGTGGCGGTCGATATGTTCTTTGGCAAGCTGTCGCTCGACCACGTTCTGCGTGGCGATGCCCGCGTGGTCCGTACCCGGCACCCAGAGCGCGTTTCTGCCGGACATGCGCATCCAGCGGACGAGGATGTCCTGGAGCGTGGAGTTGAGCGCATGGCCGATGTGAAGCGAGCCCGTCACGTTCGGCGGAGGGATCACAATCGAAAAAGGCCCGCCTGCAGCGTTCTCATCAGCGTGGAAATACTTTTTTTCCAGCCAGAAAGCGTACCACCGCTCTTCCACCGATTTCGGCTCATAGGCCTTTGACAGCTCTCGTGACGGCATCCCAGGCGTTCTCCTTCATATCGATCTCAGCAAGAATAAAAAGAGGGGAACTCGTCCCCTCCTGCATGAACTCTGACCGTTGTACGCTGCGCTTCGATCTTGACTATGTCTCCGTTTTCATCCGTTCGATCTCCGCCTTGATCAGCGCTTCAGCAAGCTCGGGGATTACTTCCCAAGCCACTCTTTCGATGACTTCGCGAGCAAGTTCGCGCACGACCTCCGAAGCCGACTCCTCGACGCTGCTTTGCAGCTCAGACCCGGCACGTTGCGGCTGCCGGGCGGCCGGCATTTTTTTAAAGTACTCCTGTGTCAGTCTGGAGACGGTTTCCAAAACCATGATGCGGAGACGCTCTTCAGAGACAGCGATCGGTTGGGGCTCACGGTTATCCGGCTCGGGCGGCGGTGGAACGTATTCGCGGGGCTCGTACATCTCCCGCGCAGGAGGAGCCGGTTCGCGTTGCGGCTCCGTTTGTTTTGGGCGGTATTCCTCGGCCGCGGACGTCGCCATATCGAGCGATTCAAAGCTTACAATATCCGGCTCGGCCTTCCTGATTTTTTCACCCAGCCCAAGGCCCGCCCGCATCTCCTCCACGGCCTTTTCGCCGGTCGGCAGGACTCGATCCGTTTCACGCGAAAGCGGCTCTTCAACCTCGACTACGGGCTCCACCTCGTACACGCCTTCTTCCTCGGCCGGCGGCGCGGCTGGTCTTCTCAGCTCTTTTTGGGAAGGCGCTTCCTGGATAATGTCGAAAATATCCGCAGGTGGCGCCTGCTTGGGCTTGGCCGCTGGTTTCGGCGGAGCTGCCGCCGGGGCCGCAGGTGCGGC
>JBGPHF010000346.1:0-2521 GCA_041484215.1 Nitrospirota bacterium | reverse complement strand
TCTTAACTTTTTTGTTTTTCAGGGCGGCGTAGCCAAGTGGCTAAGGCAGAGGTCTGCAAAACCTTCATTCATCGGTTCAAATCCGATCGCCGCCTCCAATTCTCTCATTCGGAGAGAAACTCTAAATCCGAAGCACTAAATCCTAATAAAAGGCTTCCTCTCCTTTTCTCTTTAGGATTTAGATATTGTGAATTCATGCTTACCTTACCCTTATGCATCACGCCGATTTTGTCCACCTCCATCTCCACACCGAATACAGCCTCCTTGACGGGGCGAACTCCCTCGATGCACTCATAAAAAAAGCCCAGGAGCTTCGCATGCCCGCCGTCGCGGTTACGGACCACGGGAACCTCTTCGGCGCCCTCGACTTCTACCTCAAGGCGACCAAAGCCGGCATCAAACCCATCATCGGTTGCGAGATGTACGTCGCGCCCGGCTCCCGGTTCGACAAATCCGGCTCCGCGAGCCATTATGAAGAGAGCTTTTACCACCTCATCCTTCTCGCCCGAAACAAGCAGGGGTATAAAAACCTCGTCAAGCTCGTCACAAAAGCATACCTCGAAGGGTTCTACTATAAACCCCGCATCGACAAGGAAATTCTGCGGCAATACAGCGACGGCCTCATCGGCATGTCGGCCTGTCTTTCCGGAGAGGTCCCGCGGCTGCTCCTGCAAGGCCGGTACGAGGACGCGAAAAAGGCCGCGCTCGAATACCAGGAGATCCTGGGCAGCGGAAATTTCTATTTCGAACTCCAGGACAACGGCATTCCCGAGCAATACACGGCCAACGACGGCCTGATCCGCCTTTCGAAAGACACGAGCATAGGGCTCGTGGCTACGAACGACTGCCATTACCTGAATAAGGAAGACCACAAGTCCCATGACGCACTGCTTTGCATCCAGACGGGCAAGATAGTCAAGGACGAAAACCGGATGCGCTTTTCCTCCGACACTTTTTACGTAAAAACGCCGGAGGAGATGAAAAAAGCCTTCGCCCACGTGCCCGAGGCAATCACGAATACGATTGCCATCGCCGAACGCTGCAACCTCCAGATGGAACTCGGCAAGTATCATCTCCCTCATTTTCCCGTGCCTGAAGGCTATACCCGCGAATCCTACATGGCGGAACTGGCCCGCAAAGGGCTTGAAGGGCGTTTTCAGGAGATCGAGGCCGTGCGCGGCAAAGGGACCTTCGATACCGAAGTCTACCAACAGAGGCTGGAATCCGAGATCGCCATGCTCGACAAGATGGGCTTTGCCGGCTATTTCCTCATCGTCTGGGACTTCATCCGCTATGCCAAGGAACACGGCATCCCCGTGGGCCCGGGCCGCGGGTCCGCCGCGGGCAGCCTCGTGGCATATTCGCTCCGGATCACCGACCTCGATCCTCTGCCTTACAACCTTCTTTTCGAGCGCTTTCTAAATCCTGAACGCATAAGCATGCCGGACATCGACGTGGACTTCTGCATGGACCGCCGCGACGAGGTCTTCAAATACGTCATCGAGAAATACGGCCAGGACCACGTAACTCAGATCATCACGTACGGAACCATGATGGCAAAGGGCGTGATCCGCGACGTGGGCCGCGTGCTCGATATCCCCTACTCCGAAGTGGACAAGGTCGCCAAACTCGTGCCGAACACGCTCAACATCACGCTGAACGAGGCCATGAAGCAGGAGCCGAAGTTCAAGGAACTGATGAAAGACCATCGCATGGCCGAGCTCATCGACATTGCGCTCCACCTGGAAGGCCAGGTTCGGCACGCGTCCAAACACGCGGCGGGCGTAGTGATCTCCCAGGAACCGCTCACCGAATATTTGCCTCTCTACAAGGGGCCGAAGGACGAAATCACGACCCAGTTCGACATGAAGGGCGTGGAGAAGATCGGCCTCGTCAAATTCGACTTTTTGGGACTCCGGACGCTTACGGTGATCAACAAGGCCGTCGAGACGATCAACCAGCGCCTGCAGAAAGCGCCGCTCGCTTCCGCCGAACCGTTCATGATCGACCGCATTCCCCTGGACGACGTCAAGCCTTACGAACTGCTGTCCCGCGGAGAGACAGCAGGCGTATTTCAGCTCGAATCCTCGGGTATGCGCGATATCGTCATAAAAATGAAGCCCCAGTGCTTCGAGGACCTGATCGCCCTGGTCGCGCTTTACCGTCCCGGCCCGCTCGGGAGCGGGATGGTCGACGACTTCATCAAACGCAAGAAAGGCGCGACCAAGATCACCTACGAGCTTCCCCAACTGGAACCGATCTTAAAAGACACCTATGGTGTTATCGTGTACCAGGAGCAGGTGATGCAGATCGCCCGGACCCTGGCAGGCTACTCCCTGGGAGGCGCCGATCTCCTGCGCCGCGCCATGGGGAAAAAAGACCCCGAGGTCATGGCCAAGGAAAAAGTGCCTTTCCTGGACGGCGCAAAAAAGCAGCACATCGACGTAAAAAAAGCCGAGGCCATCTTCGACCTCATGGCTAAATTCGCCGAGTACGGGTTCAACAAGTCCCACAGCGCCGC
>JBGPHF010000345.1:0-2537 GCA_041484215.1 Nitrospirota bacterium | reverse complement strand
CGCGGACCCGACGATCACCGGGATCATCGGCCATTTCCAATACTGCATTCCCGCGAAAGCGATTACGGCCGCGACGAGCGCATACCACTCGAAACCGCCTGTATCAGGGATGAGCATGTGACGGGTGAAAATCACGGCAAGATTCAGGACCACGCCGACCACGGCAGCAGTGATCGCCGCCAGCGCCGAGGCAAGCTTGGCATTCCGGCGAAGAGACTCGATGTACGGCGCGCCGATGAAGATCCAGAGCATGGACGGCGTGAACGTGACCCAGGTAGCGAGCAAACCCGCGATGGCGCCCGCGAGCGCCGGAGCAAGGCCGGGAGCATGGGTATAGGCGGCAACATACGCAACGAACTGATTCACCATGATGAGCGGGCCCGGAGTCGTTTCGGCCAAACCCAGCCCGTCCATCATCTGTTCGGGAAGAAGCCACCCGTGCGTGATCACCGCCTGCTGGCCGATGTAACCAAGCACGGCATACGCTCCGCCGAAAGTCACCACAGCGGCTTTGCTGAACAGTATTCCGATTTTTACGAGAATGTCGTCACGGCCCCGCCAAAGCCCGAGCACGATGAGCGGCAGGAACCACAAAAGAAGACCGACAACGGTGATTTTCAAAGCGCGAAGCCAGCCGTTCGTTACGGCCGATGATACATCGTCTCCGTTATTTGACGAAGGATGAGCAACTCCGGTCAGACGGGAGTTCAATACATATCCGATCACGCCGGCGGAGAGCACTATGACGGGGAACGGGGTGTTCAGAAAATAGATTGCGACGAACGAAAGAGCGGCAAGCGCTACCATGGCTTTACTCTTGAGCGACTTCTTGCCGATGCGGATCACCGCTTCCGCAACGATGGCGGCGACAGCGGGCTTGAGTCCGAAAAAGAGCGCGGCCACGGAGGGGACCATGCCGAACGCAACATAGATCCAGCTCAATCCCCAGAGAATAAAGATAGACGGCAATACGAACAGGATGCCCGCGGCGAGCGCTCCCTTTGTTCCATGCAGCTGCCAGCCGACATAGGTCGCCAGCTGTTGCGCCTCGGGACCGGGCAGGAGCATGCAGAAATTCAAAGCGTGCAGAAAATGACTTTCCTGCATCCACTTCTTGTTTTCCACTACCTCTTTGTGCATCATGGCGATCTGGCCGGTCGGCCCGCCAAAGCTGATGAACCCGAGCTTTAACCAGTAGAGCAAGGCCTCTCGGAACGATATTTTTTCTCCATTCATCGGCGTCTCTCCCTTTTTACGTTTTAGACTGATACAGCATTTCGAACACTGCCATGCCCCTGTCAAGAGCATCAGCATCGTTCTTTGCTGTCTTGCGGATACCGGTCAGAATTTCCTCCACCCCGGCTGTTTCCGGCTTTTCATACTTATCATCCTTGACGTCGAGATCATGCACGAGCTCGGCTATCTTTTTTACCGTCTTGTCCCTGATGCCGAAGGCTTTTACGAGCACCTCGAAGGTGCAAAGCTCGCCGACGTGGGTAAAGGTCGCGCCGCGCATATCGAAGGTAACGGCCTTTTTATCCGGCGAGGAGCTTTCACTCTCTTCGATGAAGGTAAACGTGGCTTTCGGGTCGATGAACCGTTTGATGAGCCAGGCCGAGGCCATGCGGTCGATGAAGGGTTTCTTTCGCGTGGCCCAGACGCGGCCCCGGTATTCTTCCGCGCGTTTCGGTTTTATGGCTTTCGGCGTTTCCACGGTTGTTTTGTCCATTTTCCGGAGTCCGGACTCGAGGGTCTGCATGCGCTTCCGCATGACAAGGCCCGAAGGAGAGGAGAAAAAATCGCGTTTGCGAAGCTCGTCCAGTTCTTTTCCGAGCTTGCCGACCATGTCCGCGAGCTTGCCGCTTTCATCGCCTTGCGCGCCTTTTCTGAAGCTCTGGATTTTCCGCTCGAGAGCGTCGAGGATTTTTTCAAGGCCCCGGTACCCCTCTTCGGCCTGACGCAGGAAGAGTTCGCGGATGTCGCCACCGGTCACGGTCCTGATCTCGGCGCTTTTCGCGAAAGCGCCGTCCCCGCCCATGGACTTCACCTCGCCCAGGAGCCACTGCAGGAACTCCTCGTGCTCCTCCGTCGCGGGCAGGATGTAGACCGCGCCCTTGAGCTGCACGGCCCCGGCCTTCGCGAGCTTCCGCCAGATCTTCATGCGGTTGCTCACCGGGTTGGACGGCACGCTGTAGAAGATCAGGAGCCATTCCTGCGGTTTCGTCTTCGGCATGGTTGCGTTCACTCTCTCCCTCAGTCAGGGAATCACGGAAACTCGGCGTTTACTTTGGTCGTCACACAACGCACAGGTCGTTGTCGCCGTACTGACAGTCGTCAGGGTGGACGACATCCCGTGCATCCCGGTGTTCCCGCAAAATCGCTTCATGGATATCGTCGTAGTCGGCGGCCTCCGCGAACGCCACTTCGACAAGGTTCTCTTCCAGGGATTCCGCTTCGGGCCGGGGTCGCCTGCCGGGCATGAGGTCCACTCCTTCTTCGAGCAACGCCGCATCCGCCAGTGTTTCTACCAGGTTTTT
>JBGPHF010000344.1:0-2541 GCA_041484215.1 Nitrospirota bacterium | reverse complement strand
TCCGTGGACGGCGTGAGCCTGGAGATCGCCCGGGGCGAGACGCTCGGCGTGGTGGGCGAGAGCGGCAGCGGCAAGAGCATCACCGCCCTGTCGATCCTGGGACTCATCAACGCCGGCCCGGGCGTGATCAGCGGCAAGATCGGGTTTACGACCGAGCGGGTGCGGAAGAACCTGCTCCAGGACCTGGGCGACTACGTCACTCTATCGAAGAAAGACGGCAAAATCCTTTCCGTGCAAAAAGACGTGATTGCGTGGGACCAGCACACCGAGCGCATCATGGGCAAGGTGAGGGGCAAGGAGATCGCCATGATCTTCCAGAACCCCAAGTCCTCGCTTAACCCGTTCACTACCGTGGGGAAGCAGATTACCGAGGCGATCCAGCTCCATACCGCGATCAAGGGCGAGCAGGAGGCCAAGGACCGCGCCATCTACTGGCTCGACCGCGTGAAGATCGACACGCCCCGGCTCCGGTTCGACAACTACCCCTACGGGCTCTCGGGCGGCATGTGCCAGCGCGCCATGATTGCCATGGCCCTGGCCTGCGAGCCGTCGCTGTTGATCGCCGACGAACCCACGACCGGCCTGGACGCCACGATCCAGTCCAAGATCGTCGATCTCCTGGCCGAGTTGAAAGCCTCGCTCGGCGTCACGACGATGCTCATCAGCCACGACATCAGCATCATCTCCCGGCTTTCGGACAGCGTTGCCGTTATGTACGGGGGCACGGTCGTGGAATACGGTCCGGCGAAAAAGGTCCTCTCCCCCGGCCATGAGCCCAAGCACCCTTATACCGCCGCGCTCCTTGCCTCCGTGCCGAGCGCACAGAACATCAAGGAAAAGGGTTATCTACAGGCCATCGAAGGGGATGTGCTCGACACTATCAACATCCCGACTGGGTGCAGGTTCTACCCGCGGTGCGGCCGGGCCGAGCGGACAAAGGACAAAAGCGCGCTTATCGAGCCGGCGCTGAAGGAAGTTTCCCCGGGCCACTGGGTGCGCTGCTGGTTGTATGCCGAGGACAAGCGCTAAATACGAATATCGAAATCCGAAACACCGCTTTAGAATTTCGGAATTAGAATTTCGTGCTTGAAGTAACCATTATGCCGAAAACCATACTCGACATCATAGACCTGAAAAAGCACTTCACCAATCGCAAGGGGATTTTTTCCGCTTTTAAGGAAAAAAACCAGGCGATACCGGCCGTGGACGGAGTGAGTTTTTACATCAAACAGAACGAGACCATGGGCCTCGTGGGCGAGTCGGGCTGCGGCAAGACCACGATCGGCAGGACGATCCTCAGGCTCACGCCCGCAACGTCGGGCAAGATCCTGTTCGACGGGAAGGACGTCATCGCCATGCCGCGCGAAGAGCTCCGTCTGCTCCGGGGCCAGATGCAGATGATCTTCCAGGACCTGGACGCGGCGCTCAATCCCAAGATGCGCATTCGTGACATTCTTTCCGAGGCGATCACGGTCCATAACCGGGCGAGCGACGCTGAGGTGGACAAAAAGATCGGCGAATTGCTCGAACAGGTGAACCTCAAAAAGAGCAAGCTGTCTAATTTCCCGCACGAACTCTCGGGTGGAGAAAAGCGAAGGGTCGGCATCGCCCGCGTACTGTCGGTGGGCGCGCGATTCATCGTGGCCGACGAGCCCACGAGCGCATTGGACGTCTCGATTCAGGCCCAGGTCGTGAACCTGATGCGGGACCTGCAAAAACAGCTTGGACTCTCCTATCTGTTCATCTCCCACGACCTCAGGGTCGTCGAGCTTATCAGCCAAAAAGTGGCCGTGATGTACCTGGGCAAGATCGTCGAGATGGGGCTTTCGGAGCGCATCGCGCACAAGGCGAGCCATCCCTATACGCATATTCTCTGGTCCTCGCTCGTCGAAAAACAGAGCATGGAATCCGTGCAGACGGCCAAGAACGTCCAGGCGGGACGGTGGGGGGTCTTCGATTTCGAACGCCCGACCACCGGCTGCCGTTTTGCCCCGCGCTGCCCGGTGACCGAGGCAAAGGGGCGTCCTCGCATCTGCACGGACCCGGAAACCGAGCCGCAGCTTAAGGATATCGGAGACGGCCACCATGTCGCCTGTCATTTCCCGCTCTAAAAGTTTTGATTTTCCCTCGTCTGGTGTTATAATTCTTCATGACGTGGCCCCACACCCTCCTGTTCATTTTCCCGCTGCTTTGGTCAGGCTCGATCGCTTCGGCGGCTGACACCGCGCCGACATGCATCGTCGAGCATGGGCAGAGGACCTGCGGAAAGGTCGCGCTCACCTTTGACGCCTGCCCCACCGGAAAGCCCGATGAATACGACGAAAAGGTCATAGACGTGCTGCTCCGCGAGAAGGTGCCTGCCACGCTCTTTATGAGCGGCAGGTGGGTGGAGAAGAACCAGGACAGAGCGAAGTCCCTTGCAAGCCAGCCGCAGTTCGAGATCGCGGCCCACAGCTATTATCATCCCCACATGATGGAAAAAACGGACGAACGGGACAAACGCGAGTTCCTGCGGACGCAGGCAGTGATCAAAAAGGTGAC
>JBGPHF010000343.1:0-2556 GCA_041484215.1 Nitrospirota bacterium | reverse complement strand
GTTGTTGCATGAAAGGGCGTTATTTCACTCATGATTCCTCCCGTTAAAACCGATGGACGACGGACGACGGTTCGCTTCGCTCTCTGGGACGATGGACCCTGTTATCATAGCTTTTTCGTCCCTCGTCCTTTCGTCCCTCGTCTCTCTATTTCTGTCTCCTCGCCTTCGGATGCGCTCTGTCGTAGACGTCCATCAGCGAATCGAGGTTGAGGTGGGTGTACCGCTGGGTGGTCGAAAGGCTCGCGTGTCCCAGGAGCTCCTGGATGGCCCGCAGGTCCGCTCCGGATTCGAGCAGGTGCGTGGCGAAGCTGTGTCTGAGCGTGTGCGGGCTCGCCTTCTGCTGCAGCCCCAGTTTTTTTCTGTAGTTTTCTAAAATACGCTGAACCGTTCGGGCTGTCAAGCGTTTTCCCGACGGCCCGCTGAAGACCGCCGACGGTTCAACGCCCCCGGGCTTCGACGCCACATAGGCGTCGATGGCGTCGAGCGCCTTATGCCCGACCGGCACAACGCGCTCCTTGCGCCCCTTGCCCCTGATGCGAATGAGCCTGTCATGGCTGTCGATGTCCTCATGGTTCATCCCGGTGAGCTCGCTCGCCCGAATACCGGTGGAGTAAAGAGTTTCCAGAACGGCCCGGTCCCGCAGCTCAACGCCAGGGGCCCCGGTCTTTTTCCCTCCCGGCGCTTCCATGAGGCGCTGGGCATCGTCGGCGGTCAGTACGACGGGGAGACGTTTTTCCCTGCGCGGGGTTGCCATGAGCCTTGCCGGATTCGCCGTGAGGATGCCTTGCCGGTTCAGATATTTGAAGAAGGTCCTGAGCGTGGACAGCTTTCTGGCGATCGAGGTTTTTTGGATGTCGAGTTTCATGAGATGCGCCACGAATTGACGGAGGAATTGATGGTCGATTGCAGCGAGCTCCGCGTCGCCGAGGAAATCGAAAAACTGCTCCAGGTCCGAGAGGTAACTCCGCTCCGTGTGAGGGGAGACATTTTTTTCCTGTTTGAGGTACCGGAGAAAGTCGAAGATGTACTTGCGCATGAAACTACTTTAGCGTAATGGGCCAAATTTTGCAAGAGGGGAGGGTTAGCGAGTCACGACGGACGAGAGGAGGATGGGCGCACAGGGTGGAACGCATACGCATACCATGATAGCTACGCAGGTGTTTTACGTTTTTTGGCACTCCGTGCTGGTGGACGAGCTTTTTTTTCCGTTGGCTTCTTGGCGGTTTTTTTAGCGGGGGCGCGTTTCTTGCGCCCAATGCCGTTGCCCGCGTTTTCGCGGCGTATCGCGAGCAGTTCATAGGCGCGTTCAGGCGTCATCTCCTCGAGGCGATCGCCCCGAGTAAGGCTGGCATTGGTTTCGCCATCGGTGACGTACACGCCGAACTTGCCTTCTTTGGCCACGATCGGCTTGCTGCTCACCGGATCATTGCCGAACTCGCGCAGCGGAGGCTTTGGCGCTCCGCGTCGACCGTATTGGCGCGGGGTCGCAAGCAGCGCAAGGGCCTGTTCCACCGTAATGTCGAAGAGCTGTTCTTCGCCGGCGAGCGTGCGACTTTCCTTGCCCTTCGTGATGTAAGGGCCATAGCGGCCGTTTTGTGCGGTGATCGGAACGCCGTCATCCGGGTCAACGCCGACCTCACGAGGCAGCGACAGCAACTTTGCAGCGTCCTGCATGGTGACTCGCGCGATGTCCATTGTTTTAAATAACGAGGCCATCTTCGGTTTATCAAGCCCGGGCGGGGGAGCGTCAAGAGTGCCCAACTGAACATACGCTCCGTACCGGCCGCTCTTTGCGAAGACGGGCATTCCATCGAGGTCGCCGATCGGTGTGTCACCCTTCGGCGCGGCAAGCAGTTTCAGCGCCACTTCAAGGGTCAGTTCGTCAGGCGCCATCGTAGGAGGCACGCTGGCTGTATTTTCACCGCGGCGCACGTAGGGCCCGAACTTGCCCGGCTTCACCACGACTTCAAGGCCGGTGGCGGGATCGATGCCAAGGGGAAAGGTATTGATCGCCGCGGCATCGATCTCGTCCAGGTTCTTCGCTACGCTTCGCTTGAGACCGATGGGGTCGTCGTTTTTTCCGAAATAGAACTCTTTGAGCCACTGCTCTTTGTTCTGCAGCCCCTGGGCGATCTCATCCAGATCTTCCTCGGCATTCGCGGTGAAAGCGTAATCGATAAGGTTGAGGAAATGTTTCTCCAGCAGATTGATAACGGAGAAAGCGACCCAGTTGGGCACGAGTGCCTGTCCTTTTTTCCACACATAACCGCGGTTGACGATCGTTTGCATGATGGAGGCCCAGGTCGATGGACGGCCGATGCCCAGCTCTTCGAGCTTCTTGATCAGGGACGCCTCGGTATAGCGCGCGGGCGGCTGCGTAAAGTGGCCGCTCGGGGTGATGTTTGCAATGGCAACACGGTCGCCGACCGCAAGCTTCGGGAGAAGCGCTTCACGTTTATTGTTCTCCGCGTCGTCATCAACGGACTCTTCATAGACTTGCCGGTATCCCGCAAAGGTGATCGTGGTGCCGCTCGCGGTAAACGCGCAGTCGCTGCC
>JBGPHF010000342.1:0-2556 GCA_041484215.1 Nitrospirota bacterium | reverse complement strand
GACCCTTATTTTGCCGTATGCTCTCAAAGAGGTCCTCGCTCCTGACGCCGGGCAGGTCAAGACGCGTAACGATGAGGTCGACTTTTTCCTCCCGGTGAACTTTCAGCGTCTCGTCGTTCGTGGCCACCGTAAAAATCTTGATTTGGGTCCGGTTAAAAAAGCCGTTCGTTTGCGAATAAAAAAGATGCTTCAGATTATCAGGGATGAGTACCTTTTTCATGGCCTGCCCTCTTTTCGCGCGCCTCTTCAAAGCTCTGTCACTGAAAGTATACCACGCAAACCGCATATCATCCTGACCTGCGACGCGTGTCATCACTCCGCACTGCGACCTTCGTTGTATTACTTACGAAGCCGGCGTTAACCCCGCCGGCACAACGAGTCATCTTGACATTATACAGGACATGCACTATCCTTTTTAGTAAGACGGAAACAAAAAAGCCGTGACGGAAAAGGAGGTGGAACATGACTGAACGCAAAGGTGTTATAACGATGAAAGGAAATCCCCTCACCCTCATCGGCCCGGATGTCAAGGTTGGAGACAAGGCGCCCGATTTTACCGTGTTGGATGGGGAGCTCAATGACGTGAAGTTAAGCGACTTCAGCGGAAAAATCAAGGTGCTCAGCGTCACGCCGTCGCTCGACACCCCGGTCTGCGACCTGCAGCTCCGGAGGTTCAACCACGAGGCGGCGTCTTTGCCGGAAAACACGGTCGTGCTGAACGTGAGCATGGATTTGCCCTTCGCCGTGAACCGGTTCTGTGCCGCGGCCGGCATCGACCGCGCCAAGGCGCTCTCGGACCATCGGACCGCGAGCTTCGGCAATGCTTACGGGGTCCTGGTCAAGGAACTGCGGCTTTTGGCCCGTTCGATTTTCATCATCGACAAGGACAACATAGTCCGGTACCGGGAAATCGTTCCCGATATGTCTCAGCATCCTGATTACGATAAGGCGCTTGCCGCGCTCACGACCATCGGCATGAAGCGGGCTGCTTAAGAGGCTGACGAACATAGCGAAGAGGCCGGTCCCTAAGGGGGTACCGGCCTTTTTGCTGCGGTCAATACCGTAGCGGGGCGTGTGCTATAATAAAAAAACAGATCGCGAAAGTGCTACTGAAAGGAGCACACCCATTGCCGGAGCGGATCGTGGAGTCATTTCAGGTGAAACGTCTCGAAATTCTCGATGAAAAAGGGGACGCGGACGCGGCACTTATGCCGGCGTTGAACCAGGAGGAACTCAAGAGAATGTACGAGCTGCTCGTCCTCTCTAGGGCTTTTGACCAGCGGGCGCTGAGTCTCCAGCGAGAGGGCAGGCTCGGCACGTATCCCTCCATGCTTGGTCAGGAAGCTTCCCAAATCGGGAGCGCTTTAGCGGCCGAGAAATCGGATTGGCTGTTCCCGACCTTCCGTGAGGCCGGCGTGTATATAGCAATGGGCTTTCCGATGCACCAGCTCCTACAGTATTGGGGCGGTGACGAGCGGGGCTTGAAAATACCCGAAGGGCTGAACGTCTTTCCTCTCTCCATTCCCGTAGGGACCCAGATCCCTCACGCCGTGGGTGCGGCAATGGCCGCGAAATACCGGAAGGACAAGGCGGCCGCGCTGGCGTATTTCGGTGACGGAGGTAGTTCCCGGGGAGATTTCCACGAGGGGTTGAACATGGCGGGCGTGTTCAAACTTCCGGTCGTGTTTCTTTGCCAAAACAACCAGTGGGCCATATCCGTGCCGAGGGAACGGCAGACCGCGTCGAAGACGATCGCTCAGAAGGCGATTGCATACGGCTTCGACGGCGTTCAGGTTGACGGCAACGACGTATTCGCCGTGTACCGGGCCACACGGGATGCTCTCGTAAAAGCAAAGTCGGGAGGCGGCCCCACCCTGATCGAGTGCTTCACTTACCGCATAGCGAACCACACCACTTCAGACGACGCGTCGCGCTATCGGGCGAAAGAGGAGCTCGATGCGTGGAAAGCGAAAGATCCTATCAAACGCCTGCGGCTTTACTTGGAGAAGAAGGGGCTCTGGACGGACGCATTCCAAAAAGACATCGAAACGCGGTCAAAAACCGCGATCGACGAGGCGCAGAAAAAAGCCGAAGCAGAAGCGCCTCCTGATCCCCGGGACTTGTTTGCCTTTACCTACGCGGGCCTCTCGCAGAGACAAGCGAGACAGTTAAAGGACTTTTGATATGGCAACGATGAACATGGTCCAGGCGCTGAACCTGGCGCTGCGGGAAGAGATGGAACGGGACAGGGACGTTGTCCTCTTGGGAGAAGACGTGGGGACCGACGGCGGCGTATTCCGCGTGACCGACGGATTACTCAGCCGCTTCGGCCCTGAACGCGTGGTTGACACCCCTCTGGCCGAGACCGGAATCATGGGCGCCGCCTTCGGCATGGCCGCGTACGGACTCAAGCCCGTGGTAGAAATCCAGTTTCTGGGGTTTATCTATTCCGCGATCGACCAGCTTTTTTCGCACGCCGCGCGCATCCGGTCCCGCTCGCGCGGCCGCTTTACGTCGTCGCTCGTCGTGCGGACCCCCTACGGCGCCGGCGTCAAG
>JBGPHF010000341.1:0-2560 GCA_041484215.1 Nitrospirota bacterium | reverse complement strand
CGTTGTGTCGGACTTCGCGCGCTCGGTGATCCAGCCCTACGTGGACGCCTATCCGAACCTTCCTCAATCGATCATCTACGCACGGGCGCTTTACGACGCGCTCGGCGTTCTGGGGTTCTCCTACATCCTCGACCCCACGCCTTTTCTGGAATTCTCGGAAAACAGCGCGATCGTGGACTATACCTCCTATCCGCGCGAAACCCTGCAGCGCAAAAGCGGCGACTGCGACGGCCTGTCAACGCTCTTTGCCGCGTCGCTCCAGAACATCGGGATCGGGGCCGCGCTCATTGACGTGCCGGGCCACGTGTTCATCCTGTTCAATACCGGCGTCGCGGAGCAGGACAAGGCAGCGGCGGGGTTCCCCGATGAATTGCTCGTCGTGCATCAAGGCACGGTCTGGATTCCCCTGGAGATGACCATGGTCGGCTCATCCTTCACCCGCGCCTGGCAAAAGGGGGCGGAGGAATACCGCGAGTGGTCCGCCAAGGGGAAGGCCGATATCATCGACGTCGCGAAGGCCTGGGAAACGTTCAAACCCGTTACCCTGCCGCCCACGGACTTCAAGGCCCCCAAGGCAACCCGGGAGGAGATCGAAGCAAAATTCAAGGGTGAAATAGAAACGCTTGCACGCCAGCGGCTGGCGACTCTTTCGGCGGACTATATCGAGCGCCTGAAGAAGAGTCCGCAGGACGCGGCGGTGCTCGGCCAGCTCGGGATCCTCTATGGCGAGAACGGCCTCTATGCCGAGGCGCTCGAACAATTTCAGAAGCTCCTGGCCATCGATAAAAATGACGCTTTGGCGCTCAACAACATCGGCAATATCAACTTCCTTCAGGACCGTATGGATGACGCCGGAGTCGCTTACCAGGCGGCGCAAAAGGCCGCGCCCGGCGACACGGGAATCATGGTCAATCGGGCCAGGCTCCTGCTCCGCACCGGGAAAAAAGCGGACGCGAAGAAGCTTCTGCAGGACGCCGCTGCGGCGGACCCCCGCGTGCTTCGGCAGTATCCCGACCTCGCCGCGAACCTGGGCGTGGTAAAATAAAGGTAATACGGAACTTCAAATTCCGTACCGGGTACTGTCACCACAGAGGTCACAGAGGAAACCATTAAATTAGAATTTTGTAGAGCAGGGCTTTAGCCCTGCGAAAACGAAGGAAAAGCCGCAACCCTTAAGGTAAAAGGTGCACATAAAGCAAGAAGGTGTTGAAGTGTTGCAGAGGGGGAGAGAGGACACGGAGTAAGTTACTTCTATACATTCAGGAAGTTCTCTGTGGACTCAGTGGTTAGCTTTTGACATTACGCCGCACTGGAAAAGGAGACCATCTATGAAGAAGAGCATGATACTCATATTGACTCTGGCGCTTTGCAGCGCCGTTGCCGT
Source organism: Nitrospirota bacterium (assembly GCA_041484215.1). Taxonomy (GTDB): domain Bacteria; phylum Nitrospirota; class UBA9217; order UBA9217; family UBA9217; genus JBGPHF01. The sequence goes on along the minus strand of JBGPHF010000341.1, from coordinate 1,176 downwards.
GGCGCAGGAGCAGGAAAAGAAAAGCTCGGGCATTGCCGAGTGGCTGAGGGGTCTCCAGAAAAAAATCTCGCAGATCGTGCCGAAACAGGACCTGCCCGTGAGCACGGGCGTCGCGGGCGTACGGGGCGCGAAGGAAGATTCCGCGGTCAAGGTCTACTGGAAAGGAAAAAAGGGAGAGGACGCCGTGACGGAAGACGAGATGGCGAAGTTCAAGGCAGCCATCGAACTCGCGTCAGCGGGCGATCGGGAGGGCGCGCTCAAGCAGCTCGATGAGTTCATGAAGCAGAACCCCGACAGCGCGCTCATCCCGGACGCCAGGAAAACCTACGACCTGGTCAAGGCGGAGCCGGCCAAGGAAGAAAAGACAGGGGCATTTTGGGAAGAAAGAGCGGCTCCGGCTGGGGAGAAAAAGGCAGAGTTGAAGGAAGAGGCGAAGCCCGCTGAAAAGCAGGAAGGACCGAAGGCGGAAGTGAAGGAAGAGAAGAAAGAAGAACAGATGGAAAAACAAAAATAGTAAATTAGCTAAAGTTATTTCAGGAGGGCGGGAAGAGAATCCCGTCTTTCTTTTTTATGGAAGTTTCCCGCCCAATCTGCTAGGGTAGCCAGATGAAAATTGCGAAAACCGCCACCCGCAACCCCTGGTCATTCCTTCCCACGCTCTACTTCGCCGAGGGCCTGCCCTACGTTCTCATCAACACGGTCTCCGTCATCCTGTACAAGCGGATGGGCATGGACAACGCTTCGATCGCGTTCTGGACGAGCTGGCTTTACCTCCCCTGGGTCATCAAGATGTTCTGGGGGCCTTTCGTGGACGTGTATTCGACGAAACGAAAATGGATACTCGGTACCCAGGCGGCGATGAGCCTCTGCATGTTCGTGATCGCCTTCTCGCTCAGGACAGAAGGTTTCTTTTTCCTGTCTCTTGCCGCATTCTTCGCCGGTGCCTTCGTCTCGGCCACGTATGATATCGCGACCGATGGTTTTTATATGCTGGCCCTCTCGGAAAAGGACCAGGCGCTCTTCGTGGGCTTACGGGCCGGGTTTTACCGGCTGGCCATGATCTTTGGTTCAGGCTTGCTCGTGTATCTCGCGGGCATGCTGGAAACAACGAGCGGGAACATCGCCTGGAGCTGGTCCGCGGTCATGATCGTTTCCGGGCTGATCTTCGCGAGCGCG
>JBGPHF010000340.1:0-2562 GCA_041484215.1 Nitrospirota bacterium | reverse complement strand
TCGTCGAGCATGATCACCGGGTCCCTGGTCTCCACGCGCTTCAAGGCTTGGATAATGCGTCCCGGCAAAGCGCCGATGTAGGTTCGGCGGTGGCCCCGAATCTCGGCTTCGTCATGGAGCCCGCCCAGGGACTGACGCATGAACTTGCGGTCCAGGGCGCGGGCAATGGACTGGCCGAGTGAGGTCTTCCCCACGCCCGGAGGGCCGACAAAACACAGGATGGGCTCGCGCATCTTAGCGCCTTCCTGCGGACCGCGATCCTGTCCGAGCTTCTTGACCGCCAGGTATTCCAGGATACGGTCCTTCACCTTTTCAAGGTCATAGTGGTCCTCATCGAGCGTGGTCTTTGCCTTCGCGATGTCGATGGGAGAAGCGGAGGTCTTGTTCCACGGGAGGATCGTCATCCATTCAAGGTAAGTCCGGATGACCGAATATTCCGGCGACGAGGCCGAGAGCTTTTCCATGCGCCCCAGCTCCCGCTTGGCTTCCTTTTCCGCCTCGGGTGTCATCTTCGCCGCTTCGATCTTCTCGCGCAGGCTCTTGATCTCCGAGCCCTCATCGGCTTCCTCGCCGAGTTCCTTGCGAATCGCCGAGAGCTGCTGCCGGAGGAGGTATTCCCGCTCGGCCTTCTGCATCTGGTCCCGGGCCTGGCCCTGAATCTTCCGACCGAGTTCGAGCACCTCCACCTCTCGATTCAGGTACTGCATAAGCTTGGTAAGCTTGTCGTATACCTGGTCGGCCTCCAGGATTTCCTGCCGCTGCGGAAGATCGAGCCTGATATTGGTGGCAATCAGATACGCGAGCTGGCGGGGTTCTTCGATATTGAGCGCCGCGGAGGACAGCTCTTCCGGCATGTTCGGCGTGAGCGTCACCATTTTTTGAAAGAGCTCGGACACTCCGCGCATGAGCGCCTCGATCTGGACTGTTTTTTCCAGCTTATCGGGCAAAGCCTTTACCCGCGCCTTGATGAAAGGATCGGACTGCAGAAAGTCCGTGATCATTATCCGTTCGATTCCCTGCACGAGGACCCGAAGCGTTCCGTCAGGCACCTTGACCATCTGCAGTACGCGCGCCATGGTCCCGATGGGATAGATGTCCGCCATGCTCGAAACATCGACATCCGTCTTTCGCTGCGCGGTCAAACCGAGAATCTTGTCTCCTACGGTCACGTCGTTGATCAGCTTGATCGACTTTTCTTTGCCGATCACCAAGGGGTACACGGTCAGCGGATACACAACGGTGTCCTTGAGCGGCAGGAGAGGCAGTTCTCCCGGTACGGGCGGCATCTTTTCTGTATCTAGCTCCACATTTTCCATGAGTCGGCTCCTGGCGTTTTTTCCGATTAGTTTGCTGAAAAAGCTTGAGATTTTCAACGGTAATACCTTTGTCCGGCGAGCCTGCGTCAATCGATTTTTTTGAACGTCACCCTGAGCAAACCGTTTTTATACTCCGCATTGACCTTTTCATTGTCCACGGGAAACGGAATGTGGACCTCGGTTCTGAATTCTCCGTATTTTATGCCGAGCTGGTGACATGCGTTCATCGACGTACACGACGCCTGAGTGCGTACGCCTTCCACGACGAGGAGGTCGCTGAACAGCGTGACCGCCATGTCGTCTTCGGCCACCCCGGCCAGTTCGACCAGGACCACGAGCTCGTCCGGCGTTTCATAAACGTCCGTGGGGGGCCTCCACACCATGCCCGGCTGTTGCGACCACGACCCGAAGGAATCCCAGGCGCTATGCAATGCGTCGGCCGGGTTTACTTTTCTGGTGTATTTAAAAGCAATGTATTTATATCGCAAGCGGTTCGCCCCTTCCCCCATCCTCTTCGGCAGCTCCAGGACCAGCGAGAATTTATCTTTAGCAGGATTGGCTTCGGTCTTCAGGCGGCTATTCTAACGTGTTTGTTCAGAAAAGGGAATAAAATATTTTCCTTGATTTATTGAGAACATAGCAAAGAAAGCGAGCATTGTCAAGCCGTTTTAAAAAGCTCGTTTCGCGGATACTCGTACTTTTTACCTATGCAGGTTTCTTCCGAAAACGATGCTACAATAAAATCATAAAGAGGAAACAAGGAGGTCAATATATGAACGTTCACCAGGAAACCATGAGACAACCGGTGACTATCCATGGGACCGTCGCCGATTATATCGCGGAGTCTGGATTTGCGATTGCGGTGCTGGCCGGCATTGCTGCCGCCTTTTCCGGCATAGGGAGCAGATTGGGATGGTGGCACTTCATGACCGGCTTCACGATCCTGCGGACCGCTGCAATAGCCGGCTTCGTGGCGGCAATCGTTTCGCTGCTCGGGGGCATTTTGGCGAGGCAAGAGCACCGTCGTGCCGTATTTTTTTATGCGGCGGCGGGCATTCTCACCGGCCTCATCGTCGCGGGTATTCCCTGGTCCTGGTTTCGGACGGCCCAGCTGATGCCGAGGATCCACGACATTTCGACGGACACGAAGAACCCTCCCCGGTTCAAAGCAATCATGCCGCTCAGGAAAAATGCCGAGAACTCTCTGAACTACGGAGGACCCGGCGTGGCCATGCAGCAGAAGGCC
>JBGPHF010000339.1:0-2599 GCA_041484215.1 Nitrospirota bacterium | reverse complement strand
TCCGCAAGAAGTCAAACAATCTAAAAAGGAGGAAACACAATGAAGATCATGGTTGCGTATGACGGGACGTTGCAGGCAAAGGAAGCACTGGTGTACGGAATGAAGCAGGCGCGGGAGAAAAACGGCGAGGTCGTGGCGCTTCACGTGTTCGACAACACGCTGTTCATCGATTACGACGCGCACATTGATGCTGAGGCGCTGGCGCGGCAGGAGGCAAGGCGGTCCGTGGAAGAGGCGAAAGCACTGATCCGCGAAAAAGGGAACGGCGCCCGCGCCAGCCTGTTTACGACCGAGGGAAACCCGGAAGAAGCGGTAGTCGGCTTTGCAAAGGAAAATAAGGTCGACGTGCTGCTCTGCCCGCCGAAGTTCAAGGCCATCATCAATAAATACCGTAAGGCGCTCGCGGCAACGGAGTTGGGCAAGGAGGCTGCGAGCATGAATCTCACGGCGCTCGCGGCGAAGGCTCTGTAATCTTCGTTGCTACAAAGGAGCCGATGCAAGACAGGAGAGTGACAATGGAATTTGATCACGCGTTTCATCAGGCGGGATTTGTCCCGGCCATGCAGATGATGGTTGTCGGATCGCTTCTCGCCCCGGGCATCATGGGGCGAAGCGACCTGTACCTGATCTTTGCCGGGAGGGTTGCGTCCTTGGTAGTGACCTTCGGCCCCATGGGGCTTCTGGGTTATCTTCTCTATGCGGTTTCGCGGCTGGTGTAATATTACTTCAGGGGCTTACGGCTCGAACTTGGTCATATCGACTTCCCAAAACCTGCTCGATGCTGTTTTGAGAGCGCAAGTCTTCAGAGATTGACGAACGGCCTTTGCCAGACTTTTGAGTTTCAGGAGCATGCGATATAATTCAGGAGAAGCCGGGGTGGCCAGGGAAGCCGTTGACAGTACAGCGCCCAGGAGCAGTACGTTTCTGAAGTTCAGGATAATAAGGTCGTCCATGGGTGAGTTTCTCCTTTGGATAAGTGGATTCGTTATTATAACCGCAAGGCACGTGCCAATTGCTAACATTGTGAAAAGCAATGACAAATCATTTGTGGTAGAATGTTGACGCAATTTATTGAGGCATGGTTTTCTTGCATTTGGCGAAGATATTCAGAAAAGAGTGATACAAATCCACAAGATTGCGTGCAATGGATTGTTGCACCGGTATTAATCGATTGCACAATGGGGGAAAATGAAAATACTCTCAGCTTACGACGGGACACTTCATGCCAAGCGAGCTCTGGTATACGGCATTGCGCGTGCCCGGGAATCAGGCGGGGTTGTTACGCTTCTCCAGGTGTTCGACCCCAGCTTGTTCATTGATTACGATGCCGGACCCCAGGCAGAAACCGCAGCCAGGAAAGAGTCAACGAAGTACCTTGAAGAAGCGAAACAGATCATCAAGGAAGAAGCCTTGGGTGTTGACGTGCGTGTCATTTCCGAGGAAGGGGATGCGCCAGACCTCATCGTGCGCCATGCCGCTGAGCTCCAAGCCGATCTCATCCTCTGTCCGCCGGGATACAAGTCTGTCTTTGGCGCGGCGCCTTGTCCGGTAGTCGTGGTTCCGGGAACGGTCCTTGTTCCCGTGGACAGCTCAGAGGCCTCGCTTGCGAACATCGACCGAATCGCCCGGGAGGCGTCCGCAACCGCTTCCTCGGTTGTTCTGCTCGGCATAGTTCCCGTGCATCTTTACAGCCCCGCGGAGAAGGTGGAATTGGAAGCCGTAAAAAAGGCAACCGTAAAGGGGACGGAGCGTTTGAAAAAAAAGCTTTCTGAAAAGGGCATTAAGACAAAGGAGCTCCTGCGAGACGGCTATCCCGACGAAGAGATCCTGAAGGCAGCTGACGAATTCTCCGTGTCCCGGATCATCCTGCCCTCGGGCGGGACAACTCCCTCCGAACTCGCCAAGGCGGCAGCCATTCTGCTCGACGGGCCGCAGAAGCTCAAATGGCATGTTCTGCTGCTACCCGCCGAAGAGGCTGCGGCATACTGATCACCGTTGAAGCGGTGAGAAAGTACGCCGACCTGTGATCCCCGGCTCTTCTGAAAACCTCCAAGTTCTCTCTCCCTTCTCCGGCATTTTGAACGAAAGTAACACTTGATTTGCATTTCATATTGGTCAATATTGGGGTCAGTATATATGCCTTAATAAGAAGCTATGATATGAAAACCATTTCCATCAAGAACGATATCGTCCCCATTGCCGAATTCAAGACAAGCCTCTCCAAGTGGTTCAAAAGCCTCCACAGCACCGGTCATCCCGTGATCATTACGCAGAACGGCAAGCCCGCCGGAGTGCTCCTGACGCCGGAAGACTACGATGAACTGGTATACAAAAAATCGTTTCTTGATTCCGTCGGCAGAGGAATAGCGGATGCCGAGAGCGGAAGAACATACTCTCCGAAAGAGCTCAGGGCTGCGTTGTCTTCCCGAAGAACCAGGAAATAGGAAGCATGAAAGTACTCTGGACCCGTGAAGCCCTCAGGCAATTGACGGAGATCGAGGATTTCATAGCAAAAGACAACGCGGAGCGAGCGGCGAAATTTCTCGGCGGCTCGGCCTTAGCGCAGGCATGTCGCGCATGGCAACGGCCGCGTCAATCG
>JBGPHF010000338.1:0-2631 GCA_041484215.1 Nitrospirota bacterium | reverse complement strand
CCGGATCGGGCTGCCCGATGCCTACATAGAACACGGTACGCAGAAGGTGCTGAGGCAGAAATACGGCCTGGACGCGGACGGCATTTATGCATCGGTCAAGGAGTTTGTCGAAAAATCGCGACTCAAGGCCGTCGCGCCGGTGGCGAGTTTCAAGGCAAAGGACGCATAAAGGAAGTGCGGAATGCGGAAAAACGCGCACGGCACTAAGAAAATTCTTAGTGCCTTTTTTGTTGGGATAGCTTTGCTGCTTGAGGCTCGACACGGTCGAACACTATGGGAGAACCTAAAAAAAAGAAAGTCGGGAAGCTCCGTCTCGATCGGCTCCTGGTCGATCGCGGACTCGTGGAAAGCCGTGAACGAGGGCAGGCCATGATCGTTGCCGGACAGCTGCTCGTCAATGATCAGAAAATCGAGAAGGCTGGAACACTCGTACCCGAGGATGCGGACATCCGGATCATCGGGGAGCGGATTCCCTTCGTGAGCAGGGGAGGTTTCAAGCTCGAAGGCGCGCTTAAGGAATTCGGTGTGGACGTAGCCGGAATGACAGCCCTCGATGTAGGGGCCTCGACCGGCGGATTCACGGACTGCCTGCTTCAGCGGGGTGCGCTGAAAGTGTATGCCGTGGACGTCGGGTACGGCCAGATGGCCTGGAAACTTCGGCAGGACCCGCGCGTCATTACCCTCGAACGGGTGAATATCCGCGACATCGATCCTTCGCTCATTCCGGAGCTTGTCGATATCATGGTCGTCGATGTTTCGTTCATTTCTCTCGAAAAGGTCATTCCCGCCGCACGGAAATTTCTCAAGCCGGATTCAGAGATCGTCGCGCTCATCAAGCCGCAGTTCGAAGTAGGCAGGGGGCAGGTGGGCAAAGGGGGCATCGTGCGCGACGAGGCTGCAAGGAATGAGGTTGTGGAGAGGGTAAAGATCTTTATCAGCGGTCTTGGCTTCGATGTTACAGGTGTTATTTCTTCTCCGATAACGGGTCAGGATGGAAACGTGGAATTTCTTGTTCACGCCGTAAGGCGGCCCGCAAATTCCTCCCCCAAAACCACGATTGACTCGATATCAAGGTAATTCGGCGCTGTCCTGTCCAAAAGCAGTCTGCATTGTGCGGAAAAGTTTTCCTCTAAAACGGCATCGTCAAACAGGAGCAGCACGGGGTAGTGGGGAAAGAAGCGGAATTCGTAGGCAGCATCGTGGTTGCTGGGGACCGCCGCCGGCCTGCCGCCGAGCCGCTCGCACGCGCTCTTGAGGCCGGAAACATCGCCCACGAAGCGCTTCGCGATCACTTCTTCCACATGGCCGGCCCAGGCTTTGTCCTTGGCGTGTGAGGACGGCACCGAACTGAACGTGATCCATTCTCCCGCGGGCTTCGGCGGATCGGGCATGCACAGGTGGTTGTAGATCAGGATAGAAATCCAGGGCAGCGGCTCCTTGCCTGACGGTCCCGTGATTTGTTCCTTCGTGACGAGATAAGACTCATTCAGAAAAGAAAGCTTCAACCTGTCCGGACCGACGAGCCGCGCGCCGAAAAGACTTGCGGTTTTTCCGAAGTCCAGCGCCCGGACCTTCGGCAGAAGCGACTCCAGCGCCTGCTCGTAGACCGTTCCGGGCGATTTGCGTCGGCCGGCATCTGATTCACGAAGGGTTTTACGCGCGGCTTCGGTCAGGGCGGAACAGTCGTCCGGAACGGCCTGGTGCGTGGCGAGTTTGGCGGCGAAGCCGAAGCAGCTTGCGGTGCCGCATTTGCCGCAGTTCGTTTTCGGCAGAAGTCTGTATATCTCGACAGCGGTCTTCATACTATTCAAGTTAACCTTTTTTACGGAGAGAGTCAATTCTCTCAGCTGTGTGAAGTTCTGCAACTGTCTTCTTGACAGCCGTCGTACCTATTGGTAATATCTTCGAGGCACTGTGCAAGGAGATCGTCATGGAATGGAATGAGAAATTGGCAGTCGGAATCAAGACCGTCGACAGCCAGCACCAGGAACTTTTTAAACGAATCAATAACCTTGTCTCCGCCATCAAGCAGCACCGGTGCAAGGACGAGATAGACGGCATGATAAAGTTCCTCGAGGACTATGCAAGAGTGCATTTTGCCGAGGAAGAGAGGTACATGCAAGAAACCTCCTATCCCGGGTATGAAGAGCAGCGGGAAGAGCACAGAAAATATCTGGTGGCGCTTGACGAGTTGAAGTCTCAGGGGTCGCAGCCGCGCATTCAGGGTGCTTCCTACGACCTGTCGGCAACCACGAACCAGGTCGTCGTGGACTGGATCGTGGACCATATTTTGAAAACAGACATGAAATTCGGAGAGTATTTGAAAAGCAAGGGCCTTTTATGACGCATGTTTTTTGAATCCTGAATCATCCCTCGCGCACCTCACACTCCGGCCCATTTTTTTGCCATCTCTGATTTGCCACCTACGAAGAAAATCGCGGCGTTTTTCCCGTGCCGCGTCGGCACGGAAAGTCTTGACAAGTGCACAAATGTTCACTATACTGTGTGTATGACGGTTGAATGGGACGAAGCAATTGAGGTCGGCGCGGTCTTCTCCCGCCGCGGGATCAGGCCTGTATGGTTTGCACGGAACAACAGGCAGGTCCGGGTCCGCGAGACGACGTTTTCGTG
>JBGPHF010000337.1:0-2657 GCA_041484215.1 Nitrospirota bacterium | reverse complement strand
TGGACAAAGCCATCTTCCCCGGCACCCAGGGCGGGCCCCTCATGCACGTGATCGCGGCCAAGGCGGTTTCCTTCAAGGAAGCGCTCCAGCCTTCGTTCAAGGACTACCAGCGCCAGGTGAAAAAGAACGCGAAGGCCCTGGCCAAACGTCTTACCGAGGACGGTTTCCGCATCGTATCGGGAGATACGGAGAACCACCTTATGCTGGTTGATCTCACGCCCAAGAATATCACCGGCAAGGACGCTGAAACCTGGCTCGATGCCGCGGGCATCACCTGCAATAAAAACAGCATTCCCTACGACGTGAAGCCGCCGGTCACGACGAGCGGGATCCGGCTCGGCACGCCGATCGTGACCACGCGCGGCATGCGCGAGCCCGAGATGAAGGTTGTCGGCGATCTGATCTGCGAAACGCTGGCCAACGGCCACGACCCGGCGAAGCTCGCCGGACTCAAGGAACGGACGAAAGCGTTCTGCGCCAAGTTCCCGATGTTTGCGAAGTAAAAGACAAGTTCCTTGACACAGAAACGGCGGATGAAAAACGGATAAGGGCGGATACTGCAACGTTTTTATCATGAATTTTCCGCAGTTAAATCCGCAGTTATCTGTGTCAAAGATTTAGGGTGTTTTTTTATACTATGACTACCAAACACCAACGCCCCTCGTGGGACGAATATTTCATGGAGATCGCGCACTTGGTCAAGAGGCGCGCTACCTGTCTGCGGCGCCAGGTGGGGGCCGTGCTCGTGAAAGACAAGAACATTCTTGCCACGGGCTACAACGGCGCGCCCTCCGGCATCGAGCACTGCCTGGAGCGGGGCTGTTTGCGCGAGCAGCTCGGCATTCCCTCGGGCGAACGGCACGAGATCTGCCGGGGCCTGCACGCGGAGCAGAACGCGATCATCCAGGCGGCCAAGCACGGCACCGGCATCGAGGGCAGCACGCTGTACTGCACGAACCAGCCCTGCGGTATCTGCGCAAAGATGATCATCAACGCCGGTGTGAAGCACATCATCTACGAGGACGGCTACCCCGACCAGCTGGCAGCGGAGATGCTGACCGAGTCCGGGATCAAAATAACCCAATACAAGAAGGACGAGGGACGAGGGACGAGGGACGAGAAATAAAAGCGTCCATCGTCATAGCGTGCGAAGCAAGCGGTCGTCCATCCTCCCTCGATATTTTTAAAGGTTTACTATGCGTTGCCCCTATTGCTCCAGCCTCGACAATAAAGTAGTGGACTCCCGGTTGGGGAAGGAAGGCGAATCCATCCGCAGGAGGCGCGAGTGCCTCAAGTGCGAAGGCCGGTTCACCACCTACGAGCGCGTGGAGGAAGTGCTCCCCTCGGTCATCAAGAAGGACGGCCGGCGCGAGCCGTACGACCGGTTGAAGATCCTGAACGGTCTGAAGAAGGCCTGTGAAAAGAGGCCGGTCAGCGTCGAGGCGCTGGAGCAGGCTGTGTCGGAGATCGAGAAATCGGTCCAGGAAAAGGGTTTGAAAGAAATCCCGAGCACGGTCATCGGCGAAGAAGTGATGGAGCGCCTTCACGGACTCGACGAAGTCGCCTACGTCCGGTTCGCCTCGGTCTACCGTTCTTTCAAGGACATCAACGAGTTCATGAGCGAACTCAAGGACATTCTGGGCAGCAAGGAAATGAAGGGTGTGAAGGAAGAGCCGAAGGAAAAAGCGCAGAAATCCGAAGAGCAGAATCAGAAGCCTGAAAAACCCTTGCCCCTTGAGTCCTGAACGCTCCATCCAGAAAATGCCTTCCCGTATCGCGAACATAGCCGTAGGCGTTTCCGTAGACAAAACCTTCCACTACCTTATCCCTGATGAGTTGAAAGTCCGCGTGGTCCCCGGCGCCCGCGTCCTCGTGTCCTTCGGCAGCAGGAAAATAACGGGCACGGTCGTGGGGTTTCCGGGCAAGGCGGAAACAACGGGCCTCAAAGCGATCATCGAAGTCCTCGATAAACCCCTTACCCCAGCGCTTCTCGAACTCGCCCGGTGGATGTCGGATTATTACATGCATCCCCTGGGTCAGGCCATTGAAGCGGTCATTCCCAAGGCCGTCGGCCGGGCGAAACCGAAAAAGAAAAAATATCTCCGACTGTTCGCAAACCCGCCCGTTGAGATGGCCATGGGGAAAAAGCAGGCCGAACTCGTGCGCCTTCTCACGGACCAGGGCGAGACGTGCGCCGACCTTCTTCGCGCGTTTTCTTCTCAGACCATAAAGTCCTTGCGCGAGGCGGGAGTCATCGAATGTATCGAGCGCGATGCGCCCGCTCCCGCGTGTCCCGAGGCGTTTACGCCGGGAAGCGCACCGTCCCTCATGCCGGAACAAGCGGAGGCAGTCTGTGGGATCAACGAGCGGACCTGCGCCGGTTCCTTCGCCGTATTCCTTTTGCATGGGGTGACCGGAAGCGGCAAGACCGAAGTCTATCTCCAGGCCATAAAAAATCTCGCGGGCACGGGAAAGGGCGCCATCGTGCTCGTTCCCGAGATTGCGCTCACGCCGCAGCTTTTGAGCAGGTTCCGCCGGCGCTTCGGCGGCCGCGTGGCGGTCCTGCACAGCGGGCTTACCGACCGAGAACGGGCCGACGAGTACCGCCGCATCCAGGCCTGCGAAGTGGATGTGGCCATCGGCGCGCGCTCGGCGGT
>JBGPHF010000336.1:0-2670 GCA_041484215.1 Nitrospirota bacterium | reverse complement strand
GAACTGCGCGTCGGGAAACCTCGAGGCGAGTATCCTGGCCGCCGAAAGCATGTCGGGCAGCAGATTCACGATCTCGGTTCTCCGGCTGCCGGGCAGGAGCGCAACGACTCTGGCGGAAGCCTTGAGACCCAGTGCTTTTTTGGCCTCTTCCCGGGTAAGCGCCGATGCGACGACATCCGCAAGCGGGTGCCCCACAAACCGAACGTCTACGCCGGCCTGCGCGTAGAGCGGCACTTCGAAGGGGAAGACGACGATCATGGCCTTCACCAAGCGCGCGATGGTCTTGATCCTCCCCTTTCTCCAAACCCACACCTGCGGGCTGATATAATAGAGCACCGGGATGCCGAGTTTGCGCGCCGCCTTCCCGAGCATGATATTGAAGTCCGGGAAATCGATCAAGACGAGGAGCTCGGGCCGCTCGTCGCGCAGGAACTTCTTGAGGCCGGAATAAACCCTATATATGGCCCCGATATGGGTCAGCACTTCCGTGATCCCGACCACGGAAATTTCCGATGCATCCGCGAGCATTTTTACGCCCGCCTCGCGCATGCGCTTGCTGCCGACACCGAAAAACTGAAAGGAAGCATCCTGTTTCGCGACCTCGCGCACAAGGCTTGCGCCGTGAAGGTCTCCGGATGCTTCCCCGGCAATGATCAGGATTTTTTTCATACGCTTCCCGCTGATAACCGCCTGGGCATTTCTTGTTTCGTCACATTGCCCGCTTCACCGCTTCGGCGACGAGCTTGATCTGGGCCTCGGACAATTCCGGGTACATGGGAAGCGAAAGGACTTCCTGGGCCGCGCGTTCCGCCTGCGGAAGGCTGCCGGGCTTCATCCCGAGGTCCTTGTATGCGGCCTGGAGGTGGAGCGGAACGGGGTAATAGATCATGGACGACGTCACGCCGCCCGCATCGAGTTTTTGCTTCACTGCGTCGCGATTCTTGATCCTGATCGTATACTGATGAAATACATGCCGAGTGCCCGCCTGCTCCGCCGGAGTGCCGATGCCGGCGACGGAAAGCTCTTTTGAGTACAGGGCCGCATTGTCCCGGCGCCTTCCGTTATAGGTATCGATATGTTTGAGCTTGACCCGTAAAATAGCCGCCTGCACTTCGTCGAGCCTGCTGTTATACCCGATCTCGTCGTGATAATAGCGCACATGGCTTCCGTGGTTTCGGAGGCTGTGAAGGCGCTCCGCAAGTTTGTCGTCGTCGGTCACGACCATGCCGCCGTCGCCATAGCATCCGAGATTTTTGCTCGGGAAAAAACTGAAACAGCCGATGTCGCCGAAAGCCCCGGTCTTCTTTCCGTTATGCTCGGCGCCGAAGGACTGGGCGCAATCCTCGACGACCCGGAGGCCGTGAGTCTTCGCGATCTTCATGAGCCCGCCCATGTCAACTGGCTGGCCGTACAGATGCACCGGGATGATCGCTTTTGTTTTTTTCGTGATCGCCGCCTCGATCTTCGAGAGGTCCATGTTAAAGGTGTCAGGCTCGATGTCGATGAATACCGGCACCGCGCCGACGTAGGAAATTGCCTCGGCGGTCGCGATGAACGTGAATGGCGTCGTGATCACTTCATCACCGCGTTTTATTCCCAGGGCGACAAGCGCCAGGTGCAACGCATCGGTGCCGGAGGCCATCGCAACGGCGTGTTTCACCCCGTGATAGGCCGCCACGCTTTCCTCCAGGGCCTTGTTGTTCGGCCCAAGGATAAAGTGCGTGCTCCGGATCACGCCCAGGACCGCGCTGTCGATTTCGTTTTGAATCGCCTGGTATTGAACCTTCAGATCTACCATGGGTACTGACATGCCTGATATACTCTCCTCATAATGAATTCAGTTTATGAAACGTCACGCCACGGGAACGAACCCGGTAAGGCCCTTGGTGATGCTTTCTGTGATCATCCGGGCAAGCGCAAGCGCCCGTCGCCCCTCGATGCCCGATACGAGCGGCCGCGTGCCCGTTCTGATGCTCTGGACAAAAGCCCGGATTTCCTCGTTGAGCGTGTCACGCCGTTCCAGGGAGATGTCCCGCGTCACCAATTCGGGAACCTGACCGGCGGCCCCCCGGCAGGAGGTCGTGGCCTTCTGCGCCTGGAAATCGGACGTATAGATGGTTTCTCCGTCAAAGACACGGAGGAAACGTTTTTTTTCTTCCGACACCCTGCTGGCCGTTACATCGGCGGTACAGCCGTTTTGGAACACGATCCGCGCCGTTGCCATATCGATCTCTTTCGTGATGACCGAAGCGCCGGCAGCGCTCACTTCTTTCGGCTCCGAACCGGCAAGCTCCGCGATGATATCCAGATCGTGGATCATGAGATCCAAAACCACGTTCACGTCGGTGCACCGGACCGTGAAGGGCGCCGACCGCTCAGCCGTTATATACCGCGGAGACTTGAGCAATCCCCTGATCGAGGCGACCGCGGGGTTGAACCGTTCGATATGGCCGATTTGCAGGATGACGCCTTTTTGTGAGGCCAATGCGATAAGCTCATCGGCTTCCTTCAGAGTAACGGTCATGGGTTTTTCCAGCAGCAGATGGATGCCCCGTTCGAGCAGCAGCTTCGCCGCACGGTGATGCTGCACGGTGGGGACCACGATACTCGCGGCGTCCACCTTCCCAATGAGCTCCCGAGGATCGGAGAAAGCACCGGTGCCGAGCTTCG
>JBGPHF010000335.1:0-2704 GCA_041484215.1 Nitrospirota bacterium | reverse complement strand
GGCCGAGCGAGGCCGCATGGCTGACGGCTGAGGAGAAGGCCTTTCTCTCCCAACAGTATGAGCAGGAACTCGCAGCCAAACAGTCGGCCAACCGCATGACGGTCCTTCAGGCGTTCAAGAAACCTGAAGTGCTGAAGCTGTGCGTAGCGTATTTCCTCTGGATCAGCGGCTTCTGGGGCTACAACTACTGGATACCGCAGGTCCTCAAGTCCCTGTCCGGCTGGTCGAACCTGGCCATCGGCTGGCTCACGGCAGTGCCAATGGTTTTTTCTCTTGGTGCGATGCTCGCCATCGGGCATTCGTCCTCGAAGCGAGGGGAAAGGCGGTGGCACGGCGCAGCAGGCCTGTTCCTCGGGGCTGTCGGGATGGGGGTCGGCGTGTTCATGAAGGACCCGTGGATAGCCTTTTTCTTCGTGGTCCTGGCGGGGGTGGGCGTGTATGCGCCCTTCGGCGTGTGGTGGTCCTATCCCACGACGTTTCTTTCGGGCACGGCTGCGGCGGGCGCCATCGGCCTCATCAACTCCTGCGGCAATCTCGGTGGATTTGTCGGGCCGTACATTACGGGGTATATCAAAGACGCGACCGGCGCGTTCACCATTGCGTGGGTCTATCTAGCCTGTTCCCTGACCCTTGCCGGGCTGCTCATCCTCACCTTCAAGAAGCAAGAGAACAAATGACAATTAAGAAGGGGAAACCGCAATCTATGGGCAAATATCTTTAAATCTTTTCTATCCGCAGATGACTGCAGAGAATCCTATTTTATGTTCTAGATCCAAAACCTATCTGTGTAATCTGCGCAATCTGTGGATAAATTTCCTTCACCACCAGAAACTATTCTTTCACATTGCAGACGCCGGCATATACCCTTTTACTTCACCTTTTCAATCGCCAGGGCTGTGTCGAAGGCTTGCCCGAGAATGACCGCAGCCTCGTGAAAATGCATCGGGACAAGAGGAGCGTTCCCGTTTTCCCGGTAAGCCGCTATGTCTTCGGTCAGCAGGCTCCAGATCGCATCAAGCTTCCTCATGGTATCGCTGTTGCGTTTGACTTTTCCCTTCTCGTACACGTACGCTTTTTGAAATTTCAACGTAAGGTCAGCGAGTGCGGCTTCGTTGCGGTCAAAGGGATTTGTATCGAATGTTTCAACAAGTGTTACCGCCTCGGCTTTAAGTTCAATGAGATTTTCGTGCGTGGTTGGGTCGTGGGGAAAGAGGACGGCGCAGCCTGTCAGCCACGTCGTCGCGAGCGACAGACAGACAATGAGGTGGAAAACGTATCTCCAGCGCTTGACTCTCTGCTCTAAAGCCATGGTCCTCCTATCAAAACCCGATCAACTGTTTTTTGACTTTCCCTTTTTCCAAAATTCCAGTTTGTTCAGCGCGTTCACATAGGCCTTGGCACTCGCGATGATAATATCCGTGTCGGCGCCGTGACCCGCGACTTTCTTGCCGCCCTCCTCGACCTTCACCGTCACCTCGCCCTGCGCGTCCGTGCCGCCGGTAATTCCCTTCACGAGGTAAGCTTCGAGTTTGCTCTTGGTGCCCGTGATCGCGGCAATCGTCCGGTATACCGCGTCCACCGGGCCGTCTCCGTGGCCGGTCTGTTTCACGGCCTTGCCGTCCACCTCCATCTCGACGACCGCGGTGGGGGTCAAACCCGTGCCGCTCTCGGCCTTCAGGCTCTTGAGCGCGTACACTTCGGTGATGTGCTTAACCTTATCGGAGATCAGGGCCTCGATGTCCTCGTCGTACACCTCTTTTTTCTTGTCCGCGAGGCTCAGAAACGCCTCGTATACTTTTTCGAACGCGGCGTCGGGAAGGTCGCTCCCGAGTTCCGCGATCCGGTGCTTGAGCGCGTGACGCCCGGAGCGGGCGGTCAGGATAATGGAGGAGCCGCCCGCGCCCACGTCCGCGGGATCGATGATCTCGTAGGTCGAGCGCTCTTTCAGCACGCCGTCCTGGTGGATGCCCGACGAGTGCGCGAACGCGTTCGCGCCGACGATCGCCTTGTTCGGCTGGATGACGATGCCGGTGATCGAGGAAACGAGCCGCGAGGCGCGCATGATTTCCTTCGTGTTGATGTTCGTGTCCGCGCCGAAATATTCGCGGCGCTGTCGGAGGGCCATCACGACTTCTTCCATCGCCGTGTTCCCGGCGCGTTCGCCGATGCCGTTCACGGTGCATTCGACCTGTCCGGCTCCGTTCTTGACCCCCGCGAGCGCATTGGCCGTGGCCATGCCCAGGTCGTTGTGGCAATGGACGGCAAGAGTCACCTTGTCCACGCCCGGCACGTTCTCACGAATGCCCCGGATCAGCGCGCCGAATTCCTCGGGGTAGGTATAGCCGGTCGTGTCCGGGATATTGACGACGGTGGCGCCGGCCTTGACCACGGCTTCGACCATGCGGTAGAGAAAAGCCGGGTCCGCGCGGCCCGCGTCTTCCGCATAAAACTCCACGTCGCCGACAAAAGAGCGGGCAAGCTTGACAGCTGCCACGGCCCGCTCCAAGGCTTCTTCTCGGCCGATCTTGAACTTGTGCTTGAGATGACTTTCGGAGACTCCGATGCCCGTGTGAATCCGGGGGCGTTTTGCGGTTTTGAGCGCATCGGCCGCGGCTTCGATATCTTTCGCCACGGCGCGGGAAAGGCCGCACACGACCACGGCGTCGCCCACTTCTTCGCTGATTTTGCGAACGCTCTCGAAGTC
>JBGPHF010000334.1:0-2733 GCA_041484215.1 Nitrospirota bacterium | reverse complement strand
TCTTCGGAAAAAAGGAGCTTCACGATGAACCGGTATGTTGCCATTGCAGCTGTGGCGCTGCTACTGGGTATGCCGTCCGCAGCTTTCGCTGAGAGCAAGGTCGCTACGCTCCAGGACGCTTACGCCGCGGCGCTCGCGTCGAATGAAACCGTAAAAATGTCCGAGGAAAATATGTTCCAGGCTGAAAGCAGGGTGGATCAGGCCTGGACCTATCTCTATCCCCGGTTGACGGCAAGGGGCGGTTATACGCGCTTTAATGAAATTCTGCCCCCTGATGGCGGAAGCTTCATTTTCCAGCCTCTCGATCAGGTCAACGCGGCTTTGGTCCTGACGCAGCCGCTCTATACGGGAGGCAGAACGCTTGCGGCGCTCCGGGCCGCCCGGAACCTGCGAGAAGCGAGCAAAAACGATCTGTCCGCGACCAGGCAGACCCTCCTGCTCGGGGTGTCGGAAGCGTATTATGCCGTGTTGAAGGCGCAAAAGATCCTGGAGGTGAGTAAAAACTCCCTCGCCCGCATGGAGCGGCACAAAGCAGTCGTTTAACGGGAGTCCCGGACCCGGAGGACGAAAGCGAATATTTCCGCGCTGCTTCGCGCGAATACCCTCGTGAACCAGGCCAGAATCACCGTGGTGCGGGCGGAGAGCGGACTCACGATCGCCCGCCAGAGGCTCCATTTGCTCACGAAACTACCGGAGGATATTTCCGTTTCCGAACCGTCCACGCTGCCCCCGCCGACGGGCTCTCTTGAAACGATGCGAGAAACCGCGCTGAAGAATCGGGAAGATTACGTGAGTTCGCAGCTGAACCGGGAGGTGTCGAAGGAGTTCGTCACTATAACCGAAGGCGCTCATCATCCCCAGGTGTACGCCGAGGGGGGGATGACCTACCAGCATTCCCATCCCGAGACGGGGTTGGACGCCACGGTATACTACGGCGGGGTGCGGCTCCAGATACCCTTGTTCGAGGGCGGGCTCATGAAGGCCGAGGTGGCCGAGGCAAAATCGAAGCAAAGACAGGCCGAACTTTCTTCCGTGCTGCTCGGAAGGCAGATCGAAAACGAAGTACAAGAGGCGTATATAAATTATCGGACGATCGGGTCCGTCGTCGAAACCGCCCGGCTCCAGTTCGAGGACGCCAAAAAGAACTTCGATACCGTGGAAGGGCTGTTCTCCGAGGGCTTGGTGGCGAGTCTTTCGCTCATCGACGCGGAACAAGCCTTGTCCCTGGCCGAACAGGAAGTGGTGAATGCAACCTATGATCAGCAGCTCGCGATTCTGCGCCTCAGGAAAAGCATGGGAATGCTCGGCGCGGAAGCGGCGTCTTAAAGGGGTACTCGTATGCGTCTTCCGGAAATAGCGATCAAGAGACCCGTATTCATGACCATGGTGGGGCTGGCGCTCATTGTTTTCGGCGTCGTGGCCTTTCCGCGCCTTAGCCTCGACCTTTTTCCGAAGATCGACTTCCCCGTGGTGAACATCACCACCAAGCTCGTGGGCGCGTCCCCGGAGGTTATGGAGGTCGACGTCACGGACGTCATCGAAGAAGCCGTGAACACGATCAGCGGGGTCAAGACCATCACGTCCCACAGCATGGAAGAGTTTTCCGTCGTCACGGTGGAATTCTATCTCGAGCGGAACGTCGAACAGGCGGCCCAGGATGTGCGCGACAAGGTTGCCGCTGTCCGCAACAGGCTCCCGAAGGACTCCGAGCCGCCGGTGATCGAGAAGATCAGCCCCGAGGACCAACCCATCGTCTGGATCGCGGTATGGGGCGACCGCTCGATCAGGGACCTGACGCATTATGCCGACAAAGTTTTAAAACGCGACATAGAAAAGATATCCGGCGTGGGCTCGGTCACGATAAGCGGCGGAAGGACCCGCCAGGTCCGGATCTGGCTGGACCAGAAGAAGATGGCCGCCGCGTCGCTGACCGCCGATGACGTGAAGCGAGCCCTGGACGTCGAGCACCGGGAGTCGCCGGGCGGCAGGATCGAGAACTCGAGGACGGAGTTCGTGGTCAAGACCATGGGCGAATACGAGACACCCGAGGCGTTCAACGGGTTGGTCATCGCCTACCGCCACGGCAGGCTCATCAAGCTCAAGGACATCGGTTCCGCCGAGGACGGGCTCGAGGACGAGCGGTCCATTACCCGGTTCGACGGCAAAACCGCGGTCGGTCTTTCCGTAAAGCGGCAGTCAGGCGAGAACACCGTTGCCGTGGCCGAACGAGTCAAGGCCGCGGTGGCCGCGGTGAAGCCGCCCGAGGGAATGAAACTCGATATCACCTTTGACCAGTCGAAATATATCCGGCGCTCCATCGAGGACGTGCAGGTATCGCTCTGGCTGGGCGCGTTGCTGGCTGTTCTGATCATCTTCGTGTTCCTCCGGAGCGTCCGGAGCACGCTGATCAGCGCCGTGGCGCTTCCGACCTCGGTGATCGCCACCTTCGCCTTTATCCAAATCTTCGGATTTACGCTGAACATGATGACCATGCTGGGGCTGTCGCTCTCCATAGGCATCCTGATCGACGACGCAATCGTGGTGCTCGAAAATATCTACCGCAGAATGGAAGAGGGCGAGCCGCCGATGCAGGCGGCCCGGGAAGGCGCGTCGGAGATCGGCCTCGCCGTGATGGCGACGACGTTCTCCATCGTGGCCGTATTCGTGCCCGTGGCTTTTATGAAGGGCATCGTGGGCAAGTTCTTCTTCGAGTTCGGCATCACCGTCACCGTG
>JBGPHF010000333.1:0-2761 GCA_041484215.1 Nitrospirota bacterium | reverse complement strand
TGCGCGCCATCGAGCTCGGCCTCCACGGCATCGCCTTTACCGAGCACTATTACTATCAGGCTTCCGAGCCGGTCGAGGCCCTCAGGAGCAAATACCAGAACAGCATCCTGATCTTCCGGGGGGTGGAGTTTTCGACCGCTGAAGGGCATTGCCTCATTTTCGGCGCCGACACGGACAAAATGGGCATCAAGTATGCTCCCATCGCGGAGGTCGTTCGTTTTGTTAGCATAGCGGGAGGGGTCGTGATTCCTTCTCATCCGTACCGGCCGGGGACGAGTCTCGGCGATCTGGCGCGGAGCGTGAACGGCATTACCGGGCTCGAAGGGTGTAACGGCGCGAACATGCACGCGTATAACGTGAAAGCGATTGCCGCGGCGCAAGCGCTGAAGCTCCCCTACACCGGCGGCTCCGACGCGCATGCGCCCCAGGAAGTCGGCTCCTGTTATACCGAGTTCGACGATGAAGTGACCCGCGAGAACTTAATCGAGCTGTTGAAAGCGGGCAGGTACCGGGGCGTGGATACGAGGAAGATTTCGAGGATGCTGCCGAACAGGTTTTAGTAAGTTACGAACCAACTTCTTCTCAAAATGGCAAAAAATTTTCTCGCAGAGGCGCAGAGAAAAGCTAAAAGATATTCTGGTTTAAAAACAAGGCCAAAGATTTTGATTTAACTCTGCGTCCTCAGCGTGCTCTGCGAGAGCCGCCTTTTGGTTCCGGGTTGTCCGGGTTAGGGACTTTACCCGATATGGTAAAAGGTCAGGAGCTTCTGGATGCCCCAGGCCATGCCGATGCAGACCGGCAGGGTGAGCACCCAGGCCATCACGATCTTGCCTGCGATGCCCCAGCGCACGGCGGAGAGCCGCTTGGTCGCGCCCACGCCGAGGATCGCCGAGGAAACGACGTGCGTCGTGCTGACGGGCATTCCGAAATGGCTCGCGGCCACGATGATGACCGCTGAGGACGTTTCCGCGGCGAAGCCATGAATAGGTTCAAGCTTCAGCATCTTGACCCCCAGTGTCTTGATGATCTTCCACCCGCCGAAGAGCGTGCCGAAGCCCATGGCCAGGGCGCAGATGAGGATGACCCAATTCGGCACGTCGACCGAGTGGATCACCCCGCCGCTCACGAGGGCCATGGTGATGATGCCCATGGCCTTTTGCGCGTCATTGGACCCGTGGCCGAAGGCCATGAAGGACGACGAAACGATCTGGAGCCTGCCGAAATATTTACTGATGATTCCGGGAGAGAGGTGGCCGAATAACGAGAGGATCATCTTCATGAACAGATAACCGATCACGATCCCCAGGACCGGCGAGATGAACAGTGAGGAGAGGATCTTTACGATGCCGCCGCTGTTCAGGATGCCCGCGCCGCCGTGCGCCATGGCCGCACCCGCAAGCCCGCCGAAGAGCGCGTGGGAGGAACTGACGGGAAGCCCCATGAGGATCGTGATGATGTTCCAGAGAATGGCCGAGAGCAGTGCGGAGATGATCACGATGTCCGTGACGGCCGTGGGGTCCACGATCCCGGTGCCGATGGTCTTTGCCACTGCGGTGGAGAGAAACGCGCCCACGATGTTCATGCCGGCTGCCAGTATTACCGCCGACATGGGAGAGAGGACCTTGGTCGACACCACCGTGGCTATGGCATTGGCGCAATCGTGCCAGCCGTTCGCGATATCGAAGAACACCGCGAGAACGATGATCAGGATCAGGATTTCATGCATTTTTGAGGACGATGCTTTCGAGGATATTGGCGATATCTTCCGCCCGGTCCGAAGCGTCTTCGAAAAGCTCGTAGATGTCTTTCCACTTGATGATCGCGATGGGGTCGCTGGTGCCGTTCAGGAGTTTTCCGAGCGCGTCCCGGTATTTGCGGTCGATGCGGTTTTCGAGGCGGTTGATCTCGATGCAGTGTTCCTGCACGCGTGAATACTGCTTCGCGCGAAGCTCCCGCAGCGCTTTCTTGAGGATGTCCGCCGTCATCTGCAGGTCCTCGGCTATGGAAATGACCTCCGGCGTCGGCTTCTCGATCTTGTATACCGTCATCCGGTCCACCGCGGCCCAGATCAGGTCGATCACGTCGTCGATTGTGGACGCGAGCGCGTGAATGTCCTCGCGGTCGATCGGCGTGAGGAAGGTCTTGTTCAGGTCCTTCATGATGTCGTGCGTGAGCATGTCGCCTTCCTGCTCGAACTCATAGATGACCTTCGCCTTTTTTTCGAACGTCTCAAAGTGGTTGAGGGTGTCGACGAGCACGTTCGCGGCCCGGGAGACGTTCTCCAGCGCCCGGTCGAACTGCTCAAAAAAATCTATTTTTTTCGGGAATAGTGCCATAGGGATTAGGAAGTCAACTCCTTCGGTCGGATTTACCGCCCCTGAAACTCCGGGGCAACTGCTCACAAACGTGCGGCAAGGATACCATAAACCCTTCTTACGCGCAACTGCAAAATTTTTATAGAACGATTGGCGAAGTTAATCCCGCGACTTGCAATCCCCCGGCTGTGGCCGGGGGTTCGCGCGTAGTCCACGGGAGGTCGCGTTATTAAAGGAGCCTCCGGCTCCTGCCGAGGGGGCTCCACTATTCCGGAGAAAATCGCGTGGACGCGGAAGAGCCATTATGCTACAGTAGTGCCATGTTTATTCGTTTCGTTGCCGCCCTGGCCCTTGCCTGTATGTTCGTTCCGCAACCGGCGTACGCCGGGCAAGACCCCCTTCATTTCCGGCTCGCCTACACGACGATACACGGCGGACTCAAAATC
>JBGPHF010000332.1:0-2765 GCA_041484215.1 Nitrospirota bacterium | reverse complement strand
TCCTGGTTTGTGGAGAGCGAGGCATTTTCAGCGAGGCCGAGTCTGTACCGCCGGGAGCGTTCGATGCGCGAGATCTTTTTAAGGCCGCAGGCGTGGCAGACCGAGACCGCGTTCGTGGACCAGGCCGTGGTGAAGTTCATGCGGGGGCCGACCTCGAGGATCAGGGTCCGGGGTTCGGGGTCCGGGGTCAGGAAGCTTGCGTCGGAAAACTTTTCCGGCTCAAAGGTCTCGGTCAGGAGCCAGCGGAGCAGGCGGGACTCGTCGTGCGTGAGCTGGCCGTCCGAGGCCATGTTGAAGCAGAACTCGGTTTCGATCCCGGCGATCGCGGGGGACACGTTCTTTTTCGCCGTGGCGAGAAGTCCGGCGGTCTGATAGGCGGAGAGCGCCGGGGTGCGGAAGAGATGAAAGAGGGTCATGGTATAAAGTTCCTTCGTTTCCGTGGGTACTGCCCCTTATTCAAGCGTAAAATACCGAACTGAAGTTGTGCCCTCTTCGTTATGAATAACTACTTTATGGCCGGCGCGGTACGCTTTATAGTATTTTCCCCGCACTGCCCCCTTCATTTTGGAAAAATCGTATTCCGGTCTCATCTCTTCCTTGTTGGATACTTTATTTGAAACCGCCTTCTTCATAATGGTTTCATTTCACTTTCTTATACGGCAATGTCTTCATAGCGACCCGGTCCGATAGGGCTTCGAATTCGGGGTCTTTATGCACGAGCGTTGCTTTGCGTGTGATGGCGGTGGCGATGATCCAGCTGTCTGCATTGGAAATAGGATACCGCGCCTTGAGCTCGGATGCGGCCATGATCAGCGTGTCATCGACGTCGACTCGGGCAACGGGAAGAAGGCTGAGAGCTCGATAGAGTTCATCGGCAGCGTCTTGCCCGTGGTCTTTCCATACGCGGTACCGGCATTCCATAAAGGTCATGAAGGAGATGTAAATCTTTCGATGAAGCGGTTTTTCACGGAGGAGCTTTTCGACGGTCGAGGCGCCGTCCTCCTCGTTCCATAAGGCAAGGATGGCGGAGGTGTCGAGGACAAAGGACTCAGGGCTTTCGATCACGGACGTCTTCCTCCCGGCGTTCTTTCCTCCGGTCCTTGACAAGCTTTTCCGACGTATACCGGCCGCCCCCCGCCCCGCGGAACGCGGCGATGGGGTCTTTCGGCAGGGGAATGACCCTGATGGACGCGCCGTCCGCGAGCCATTCGAGCTGCGTCTCCGGTTCGATATGGAACTGTTTCCGGAGCTCCGCGGGGATAGAGACCTGACCTCTTGTTGATACAGTTGTTTTCATGTAAACTCCATTATTGTCTTACCTACTCAATAATAACATGAAAAACAGTCTCGGTCAAGACATCATGCCCCGGGTCATGGTTACCGCGGGCGGCCCTAGCGGTCAGCCAGCGATACGACCTTCTGCTCGGCGGCTTTCTTTTCTCCGGCCATCTCGCATTTGCCGTCGAAGACCACGCCTTCCTCGATGATAAGCTTCGGCGTCTTGATGTTCCCCTGGAGGTTGCCGGGCGCCAAGATGTGCACCTTCTGGCTCGCGACGATGTTGCCGACGATCTTGCCGCTCGAGATGATCGTGCCGACGGTGATCTCGCCCTGGAGGAACGCGCCGTCTCCGGCAATCAGAGTGTCCTTGGAAACGATCTCGCCTTCAACCTTGCCGTCGACGCGGATCGTGCCCTCGAAGTTCAAAACGCCCTTGAACTCGGTGCCCTTGCCCAGGAAAGCGGTGATCTCGGCCTGCTCCGGTGAACCAGAACCTTTTTTTAACATGATAATTCCTCCTTGATAAATTCGTATAATATTTTGTAACTACTCAGATCAAAACAGTATCCGCGGATTTCGCGGATTTCACCGATTAGATCAAACCTGAATTGCGTTGCTTTAAAATCTGCGGCTATCTGCGAAATTCTGCGGATAAAAGCTTTTACCCGATCTTTTCCAGGATCCTGTCCAGCTCCTCGTTGGAATAATATTCGATTACGATCCTGCCGCCCTTGGCTTTCGCCGCGATGCTTACCTTGGTGCCGAGCGACTTCTTGAGTTTGTCTTCCACGGCCTTGAGTTCGTGGCCCAGCCGGGGCTTTTTCTCCTTCGGCGGGTTTTTGAGCCGTGAGGCAAGCGCTTCTGCCTCGCGGACCGAGAGGCCTTTCTTCACGATCATGAGCGCGGCCTGAATTTGGTCGCGCACGCGCTCCAGGGACAGGAGCGCCTTGGCGTGGCCCATGCTGAGAGCGCCGGTTGCGAGTTCGTGCTTCACTTCCTTGGGCAGGTTCAGGAGCCTGAGGAAGTTCGTGACCGTGGAGCGTTCTTTGCCGACCCGCTTTGCCAGGTCCTCCTGGGTCAGCTTGAACTCGTCCTGGAGCCGCTTGTATGCCTCGGCTGATTCGAGCGGGTTCAGATCCTCGCGCTGGATGTTCTCGATCAGGGCCATTTCAAGGAGCTCGCGCTTGGTCGCTTCCTTGACGAGCGCCGGAATGGTCTTGAGGCCGGCGAGCCGCGACGCGCGCCAGCGGCGCTCCCCCGCAATAAGCTCGTACCCGCCTCCCGCCCGATGCACGATCACGGGCTGGATCACGCCCTGCACTTTGATCGAGTCCGCGAGCTCTTTCAGCTTCCCGTCATCGAAGACTTTCCGCGGCTGGTACTCGTTCGGCACGATCTTGTCGAGCTCGATCTCATGAATGCCGAGGGCCCGTTTCTCCTTGTCGTCGAGCGTCGACAGATCGGGGATGAGCGCGCCCAAGCCT
>JBGPHF010000331.1:0-2810 GCA_041484215.1 Nitrospirota bacterium | reverse complement strand
AGTACCTAAAGGAGTATCTTGAAATGAACGCAATTGCGGCACAGGACATCAAAAAAAGAGGGATCTCGGCAGTGGACGAGGCGTTGAAAGAGGGGCCTGTCCATGTCATCAAGAACAATCAGCCCCGGTACGTCGTGCTGTCCGAAGAACGGTATCGCGATCTGGTCGAGTCTGAAGGGGAGGCGTATACCGCCCGTCTTCGTGCGTCGCTGGAAGACGTTAAGGCAGGGAGAGTCAAACGCGGCACGGCAAAGGACCTGATCAAGGAATTGGGGCTCGAAGAGTAAGGCATGTACACCCTCCTCTGGACGGCCCACTTCACGCGCAGCGCGAAGAAGTTTACCAAGCGACATCCGGAACTCAAAAAGAGAGTTGCCGCTATCCTTCGCGATCTGGAAAAAGACCCCTTTCAACCTCATCTCGACTACCATCATCTTGGCGGCAAGCAAACAGGCATCCAGGCAGTCAATATAACCGATAGCTATCGCATTACCTTGACCGTGGTGATCACGAAAAAAGAGATCATCCTGCTCGACATCGGGACCCATGATGAGGTTTACAAGTAGCATTGTTTTTTTGCTCCGCTCGTTGACTTTAGCAAAGGATACAGCGTGTTATTCGTAGTGACTGGTGGGTGGAATGCTTCACATTCGGGAACTGAGCTTCAAGGCTATCGTATGGGGAGTTCTTGTCGATACCGTCGGCACGCTGATCGTTGCAACGGCGTTATTGCTCGCGATGGCGGCATCCGGGCTTCCGGAGGCCGAAATTACCAAACGCCTATACGGCTTAAGCGGACTGATGCTGATGCTGATCGTAGGCCTGGGCTTTACGCTGATCGGGGGTTATGTCGCCGGACGCACAGCCGGGCGGATCGAGCTGCTGCACGGCGCGATCGTTGCCGGTGTAGGCTTGGTTCTGGGTCTTTTTCTTCGCGAACCCAATCTGCCTCTCTGGTATGAAACAATCAGTTTCGCGGCCATGATCCCGGCCGGCATGACGGGCGGTTATTTCGCAAGAGAAGGCAAGGCGAAAAGGAACGTGCCTGAAAAATAAACGTAAAAAAAAGACCGGCGGATTAACCGGTCTTCTTTTATTTGTGGTGCCGCTGGTGAGAATTGAACTCACACGACAGTTGCCCGTCGAGGGATTTTAAGTCCCTTGCGTCTGCCAATTCCGCCACAGCGGCACGTGTGCGTAACGATGAATATTATAGGAAGAGCGGGATTTGTCAAGAAAAATGTCGCTCACTCCTGTGTGCGCCTCTACTCCATCGTTATCGCCGTGACCGGGCAGCTGTCCACGGCCTGCTGACAGTCGCAGGATGCGCAGCCGTCAGGATTCTTTACCCAGGCTTTGTCATCCTTCAGTTCAAAGACCTGAGGGCAGAGATCGGCGCAAAGTCCGCACCCGATGCAGGTTTCCATGTCGATTTTCGGCGTAGCCATATTCTTTTCTCCTTTCTTTCATGCCGGTATTTCTCTTTAAATTCATCACATCGTATGAAACTGTCTCCATGATAGCGGAAACGCGGTACAAGCGCCAATGATGCAGATCATACTTCCTTGCGACGGCCCGCGTTTCTCTCCCGCAGCATGTCCTGTACCGCGTCGAAGACCTGTGCGACGGTTATGGCGTTCATGCACGCCAGAGAACGGGGGTTTTCGCAGCTCCTGCTTCTGCAGGGCACGCACGAAAGGTCCTCGGCGCGAAGGACCCGGTGACCGTTTCCCACGGGGCCGGTCCGCGCGGGATCGGCGGCCCCGAAGAGCGCAACCACCCGCGTTCCCACCGCGGTCGCCAGGTGGAGGGGCCCCGTGTCCCCGCCTACCAGGAGTTCGCAGCGTTCCAGCACGGCCCCCAGTTGCAGCAGAGTCGCTTTACCGGCAAGAACGAGGGGACGCGCGGATTTTATTTTAGCTTCGATTGCCCGGGCCAGAGCAACGTCCTCGTCGCCTCCGACTATAACGATCCGCGCCGAGAGTTCGGAGGCGAGTCTGTCCGCCAAGGCGGCGAAATGATCCGGGGGCCAGCGGTTCACCGCGTGGCTCGCGCCGGGGTGGAGGGCTATGAGCGGCGCTCCGGCGCTTCCGAGCGATGCGTCGATGCCGTTCGCAAACACGCGGTCCTCGGGACCGGGCGTCACCTCCAAATTCTGGTCAGAGGCCGTCGTTGATATCCCGAGCGGGGAGACGGTTTCGAGGTAATTGAGCACGGCGGAGACAGTCCTTCCCCGCGCCTTGTGATACACCAGGACGGAGCAGGGAAGGGCGGCGCTCGCCAGGAGCCAGGTTTTCAGGTTGCTCCGTTGAAAATTGACAACGAGATCGAAGTTCTTCCTCCGGAGCGCGCGCCACAACTCGAGGAGCCTGCGCCAGGATTTGTGTTCTCCTTTTTTTTCGAACACGAGCGTATCGTCTATGTTGTCGTTGTACCGAAAAAGCTCGGCAGTGGCCCGTGAACCCACGAGGAGAGAGAGAGAAGCATGAGGGTACTTTTTTTTCAGGGCACGGACCGTCGGGGTAAGTTGAATCAGGTCCCCGATGGCCCCCGGTTTGATAAGCAAAATGTTTTTAAATTGGCTTGAGGAATTCATGATCTCAATCGCTGTGCGGCGCGGATGTTCGTCGCATCATAATATAAATCAGCCTTGGCCGCAAGCTCTAAAAAAACTCGTGCGACGAGAAGCTTCGCGGCGCGGCAAAAAAAATTATCTTTACAAATGAATGGGTTTCCCCTATTATATCAGCTTATTATCCTGGACAAACCCCGCGTTTTTCGCACTGAACCTGAGCGGAGCCTGTTTTTTT
>JBGPHF010000330.1:0-2813 GCA_041484215.1 Nitrospirota bacterium | reverse complement strand
TTGCCAGGAGTTCGAGCGTGGCGTCGTTTTGGACCGTGCCGTTCTTGATCACGCCGCAGTGGCCGTGGCTCGTGTATTCGCAGAGGCAGACGTCGGTAATCACGATCAGGTCGGGAAGTTTGTTCTTGATGGCTTTGATTGCGTGCTGAACAATGCCGTCGTCCGAATAGGCTTCGGTCCCCAGTTCGTCCTTGTGCTCAGGAATTCCGAAGAGGATGACCGCGGGGATTCCGAGGCCCTTGATCTCCTCGCAGTCCTTGACGATATTATCGATGGACTGCTGATAGTTCCCGGGCATGGAACTGATCTCTTTTTTTACCCCTTTGCCGTGGGTGACGAAGAGCGGGTAGATAAAATTGTCAGGAGAGAGCGTCGTCTCCCTCACCATGCGCCGGATATTCTCGTTGGACCGAAGCCTTCGGGGACGATACAAAGGTTGGAACATGGACTCTCCTTTAAAAACCTTTGGCCACAGATGAACACGGATCGGCACGGATGAAACCCTTAAAGAACAAATTTATCGCACGGTCTTATTATCCGTGTGAATCCGCCTGCACCCAGCGTTTACGAGTGGTAACGCGAGTGCAGGGTGTGTCTATTCGTGGCAAGAAAGCTTAGCTGCACCCGCAACCGCCGGAACCGCACCCTCCGCCGCTGTTGCCGTGTGAATGCGGTTTGGACTCTTCCCCGCCGCACCCGCAGCCACCGCTCGCGCCAGCCGGAGCGCCGTTCGGAAACCCGATGACGAAGCCCTCGCCCCGCTCGTCGGCGATGAACCCGAGTTCCGCCCCGTCGATCGCTTTGACCGTTGCGGCGTCGACGAAAAGTTTCGCGCCGTTTTTCTCCACGACCACGTCGCCGTCACCCGCCTTGTCATCGATCATGATTTCGTAGGAGGGTCCGCAGCACCCGCCGGCGGAGGCCGAAACGCGAAGCCCGTGGTTCGGCAGGCCTTCTGCCTTGAGAATTTCCTTTATTTTGTCCGATGCGCCTTCAGAAATGGTTATCATAATGCTCCTTTTACGATTTTGTTTTAAAATACTCCGCCATGGCCGCAACCAAGGCCGGGATGGTGTACTCCTTCGGCATGATATCGATCTTCAGACCGTACTCTTCCGCTGTTTTCGCGGTCACCGGCCCGATGCAGGCAACAACAACACCCTGCATGAGGGTTTTATACTCTTTTTGGCCCAGTATTTCAATAAAATTGTGCACCGTGGACGAGCTCGTGAAAGTGACCGCCGCGATCTTCCTATTCTCGAACAGTTTTTTCGTGCGCTCCACGTCGGCAACGGGTTTTACATTCTCATACGCGGTCGCAACTGTGACATCCGCGCCGAGCTCTCTCAGTTTATCGGGAATGATCTCGCGCGCCACTTTGGCGCGGGGTATCAAAAATTTGAGCCCCTTGACCGCGACTCCGCCCAAAGCCGCGAGCACGCCTTCCGCTTTGAACTCCGTCGGGACCAGGTCGGCCCTGAGCCCGTAGGATTCGAGCGCCTCGGCTGTCTTCGGCCCGACGGTGCAGAGACTTATGCCCTTCAGCATGCGGAGGTCTTTGCCAAGCCCGCGGAGACGGTCCATGAAGAACTTTACGGCATTCGCGCTCGTGAAAATGATCCAGTTGTACGATTCGATCGAATGAATCGATCCATCGAGCTCGTCCCAGCTGGAAGGCGGCACAACGTCGATCGTCGGAAACTCGATGGTCGTGGCCCCAAGGTCTATGAGTTTCTCGGCAAAAACGCTCGCCTGGTCGCGCGAACGCGTCACCACGATTCGCTTTCCGAAAAATGGTTTGGACTCGTACCAGTTGAGTTTTTCCCGGAGCCGGACAACATCTCCCACAACAATGATCGCGGGCGCGCCGAGCTTCGCTTCTCTGACCTTGAGAACGATGTCCTTGAGCAAACCAACAACAACACGCTGATCCGTGCGCGTTCCCCACTGGATAACCGCAACAGGCGTTTCCGCGCTCCTGCCGTTTAAAACAAGGTTGTCGACGATATTCTGCATATTCTTCATCCCCATGAAGAACACGAGCGTACCGACACCAGTCGCGAGCTTGTCCCAGTGGATCTTTGATTCCGGCTTGGTGGGGTCCTCATGCCCGGTGACAAAAGCCACGCTCGCGGTATGATCACGGTGTGTGAGAGGAATGCCCGCGTAGGTCGGGACTGACGTGGCTGCGGTAACGCCCGGCACGACCTCGAAAGAAATGCCGCGGTCCACCAGCTCTTCCGCCTCTTCCCCGCCCCTGCCGAAGATGAACGGGTCCCCGCCTTTCAAGCGGGCGACGACCTTCCCTTCGAGCGCTTTTTTGACAATGAGGGAGTTGATCTCTTCCTGCGGCAGGGTGTGTCTGCCCCCCTGCTTGCCCACGTAGATAAGCTCCGCGTCCGGCCTGCGCTGCTCAAGAAGACGCTCGTTCGCCAGGTAGTCGTAGATAATCACGTCCGCCTTCTTCACGCAGTCCAGGCCCTTGACCGTGATGAGCCCCGGATCGCCGGGGCCGGCGCCGATGAGATATACTTTTCCGATTGATTGAGTCATGGGATAATAAAGGATTTGCCACGGAGGCACGGAGACACAGAGAGAACAAATTACAAATCTTTCATAAATCCCTATAGGTAAATTCAAATAGCTTGCTTTTGAGATTAGTTATTATTTGTCATCTGTGTCTAAAGTTTAAATTTTTTCCGCTTCCTCTGTGGCTCTGTGTCTCTGTGGCTAGTTCAATTTTCCAGCAGGTTGTTGCCGCTGAAATCCGTATTGTTCCCGTAGACCTCGCGCAGGATGACATCCGCGCCTTT
>JBGPHF010000329.1:0-2836 GCA_041484215.1 Nitrospirota bacterium | reverse complement strand
CGTCGGCGTCCGTCATGATGATGATGCGCTTATAGCGCGCCTTCTCAAGGTTGAAATCGGTTTCGCCGACCCCGGTGCCGATCGCGGTGATCATCGTGCGGATTTCTTCGTTCGCGAGCACTTTGCCCAGGCGTGATTTTTCCACGTTGATGATTTTTCCGCGCAGGGGAAGAATGGCTTGGAAGCTGCGGTCTCTGCCCTGCTTGGCCGAACCGCCGGCCGAGTCTCCCTCGACAATGAAAATCTCGGAGAGCGCGGGGTCCTTCTCCTGGCAGTCCGCAAGCTTGCCGGGAAGCGAGGTCGAATCGAGAACGCCTTTCCTGCGCGTGAGCTCCCGCGCCTTCCTGGCCGCCTCACGCGCCCTGGCCGCGTTCATTCCCTTTTCCGCGACTTTGCGCGCTACAAGGGGATTCTCTTCGAGGTAGGCGCCGAGGGTTTCGTTCATCATGGCTTCGACGATGCCTTTGACCTCGCTGTTGCCGAGCTTGGTCTTGGTCTGGCCTTCGAACTGAGGGTTGGAGAGCCGCACGCTCACGACCGCGGTCAGGCCTTCGCGCACGTCCTCGCCCGAGAGCGCCTCGGTCCCGTTCTTCAGAAACCCGCTCGCCACCGCATACGTGTTGATCGTGCGGGTGAGCGCCGCCTTGAACCCCACGAGGTGCGTGCCGCCTTCCTGGGTGTTGATGTTGTTCGCAAAGGAAAACACCTGCTCCGCGTAGCTGTCGTTGTACTGGAGCGCGATCTCCACAAAAATTCCTTCGCGCTCTTTCGAAAGATAGATGGGGGCGGAATGAAGCGGGGTCTTGTTCTTGTTCAAATACTCGATGAAGGATACAATGCCGCCTTCATAGAAGAAGGTCTGTTTCTTGCCGGACCGTTCATCGGCGATCGTGATCTTGAGGCCCCGGTTCAGGAATGCGAGTTCGCGGAGGCGCTGCGACAAAATGTCGTAGCTGTACTCGCGATCTTCGAAGATCTGGAAATCGGGTTTGAAGGTGATCTTGGTGCCCGTCGTAGTCGTCGTGCCGGTAACGGCCAGAGGCGCTTGCGGCCCGCCCCGTTCGTAGCGCTGCTGGAAGACTTTTCCGTTCTGCTTAATCTCCAGGTCGAGCCATTCAGAGAGCGCGTTCACCACGGACACGCCCACGCCGTGGAGCCCGCCCGAGACTTTGTAGACGTCGCTGTCGAACTTGCCGCCGGCATGAAGCACGGTCAGGGCCACCTCGGCCGCGGACCGTTTTTGGATGCTGTGCATCTGCGTGGGAATGCCGCGTCCGTCGTCGATCACGGTGATGCTGTTGTCCACGTGAATAACGACGTCGATGTTCTTGCAGAAGCCGGCCATGGCCTCGTCCACGCTGTTGTCCACGATCTCGTAGACAAGGTGGTGGAGGCCGACGCTCCCGGTGCTGCCGATGTACATGGCCGGCCGCTTGCGCACCGCTTCGAGGCCCTCGAGCACCTTAATGCTGTCTGCAGTATATTCCATCACTCCTCGCAAAAAGAGGGATTTTTCCGAACAGGATCAATCCCTCACAAAACCACAAATGCTAAATCCGAAACTCTAAATCCTAAGCAGGATAATTACCTGATGTCCCGCGTTCTTTTTAGGATTTTGTATTTGGAATTTCGGGTTTGCTTTTCTAAACTCTCATGGGCATGACGACGCACTTATAATGCTCATCGCCTTCTTCCGTGATCAGGCACGGGCTTAAAGCGTCGCTGAGTTCCAAGGAAATGGTCGCCCGGTCCATGGCCGTGAGCACGTCCATGAGATAACGCGAGTTAAACCCGATCGTGATGCCCTCGCCCTTGTAATCAACCGAGAGCTCTTCATTCGCCTCCCCTACCTCGGGGTTGTTCGTGGAGAGTGTGAGCGTGTCCTTTTCCAGCTGCATCTTCACGGCGTTGGTCTTTTCCTTGGACAGAATGGAGACGCGCTTCACCGCATGCGTAAACACGTCTTTTGACACCGTGACTTTTTTCGTGCTCTTGGCGGGCACCACCTGAAGGTAATTGGGATAATTCCCGTCTATGAGCTTCGACACCATGACCAGCCCGTCCCGCTTGAACAGGGCGTGGTTTTTGCTGAAACCGATCCTAAGCTCGGCGCTGGAGGAATCTTCCTCGAGGATCCGGCGGAGCTCCATCATGGCCTTCTTGGGGATGATCATGCTCTCTTCTTTGTGCTTCTCGCCGACGACGCGGTCGATCATGGACAGGCGATGGCCGTCGGTGCCGACCATGCGGATCGTGATGCCGTTCTTGGCCGCCGTCATTTGCACGAAGAGGCCGTTCAGCACGTACCGGGCGTCGCTCTCGCCCACGGAATAGAGCGTCTTCTTGATCATTTCCCTGAGCATCTCGCCGTCGATGGCGATCATGCCCTCCTCCGCCACATCGGGCAGAGCGGGATATTCTTCCTTGGGAAGGGCCACGAGCTTGAACTGTGAATTGCCCGAAATGATTTTTACCCAATTGCCGTCTTCGACGTTGATTTGAATGTCTTCCGCGGGCAATTCGCGCACGATCTCGTACATTTTTTTCGCCGACACCGTAACCGCTCCCGGCGTTTCGACTTCCGCGGCGTATCGGCCGCGCAGGCCGATTTCAAGGTCCGTGGCGATGATCTCCACGCCTTTATCGTCGGCAATGAGAAGCATATTCGAAAGGATAGGCATGGTGTTCTTTTTTTCCACCACACCTTGGATCCTTTGCAGCCCCTTCAAGATTTCCTCTTTCTTGATCTTCAGTTTCATCGTCATCGAGGGATGCCTCCTATTGTACGCCGAAGAATTTTATCAGAAACAACGGCAAAAAGCAATAAAATATTTTG
>JBGPHF010000328.1:0-2840 GCA_041484215.1 Nitrospirota bacterium | reverse complement strand
GTCAACTTCATGCCGACCGTCACTTCCACCGACCCGTCGGACATATATTTTTTGTCCATGACCATTGCGCCCTGGATGATGCCGCTCACCTGGACCTTGATCACGTCGCTCGAGACGATAAAGTTTTCAACGGTCGTCGTGGAATCCACCTGAACACCCTTCACTGCTTCGAGCAAATTCCGGTATGCTACGACCTGCGCCGCCCGCTCAGCCATGGCGCGCGCCTGGGCCGCGTTCGCGGGCTGGGCCGGCGGAGCTCCGATGCCGACCGCGGTGATCACGCCCGTGGACCAGTCCACCTTGCCCGTGCTGCCTACGGGGTTCACGACGTCAGTAACACTTCCGACGAGTTGCGCGTAAGCGCCGCCTGCAAGGAGTACGAGTACAGCCGCAACAAGTACAAATAGATATTTTTTCTGAAACATTTTTATCCCTCCTATGTTAATTGATGGTACTTTTTTTTCGGTTTAAACATAAATTGAGCCACGCTTGATTGACGACGTTCACCTCCTCGCCTGAAGGGTTAAAACTCGTTATCAATTATGTTTCTATTTTTTCATAGTCATGATTTTAAGTCAAGGGAATATTCACCTTTTGGAGGGGAGGTTTGATTAAATTAATATGATTTAACAACACGATACTGAGACAGACAGAGACAATTGGGAGAAACATGACGAAACTATACCTAAGGAATGAACTATTGTCAAGACAATCGATACTTTTTGTAAAAGCTACATCGCGCGTGCAAGCGTGAGAGCCGTGACGCGGGAAGCGCCGGAGTCCTTGAGCACGCGGGCGCATTCGTTCATGGTCGCGCCCGTGGTGAAAACATCATCTACAAGAATGATATCTTTCCCCTTCATTTCCTGGGGCCGCATGAGCGCAAAAGCGCCTGCGACGTTTTTAATCCGCTCGTCTCCCGGAAGTTCCACCTGAGGCCTCGTGGGCCGGACCCTTTTCAGATTATCGTACGAGAGGGATAGTGAAAAGGCTTCGCTTATGCCATGAGCGAGAAGAAGCGCCTGATTGAAACCTCTATGTCTGAGGCGGGAGATATGCAGCGGCACGGGGACAACACAATCGATGCCGCCGACGGGACGGATATTTTTTGCCATCCACAGAGCAAGCGGTCCGCCCAGCGCACGGCAGGGCCGGTACTTGAACTGATGGATCGCCTCTCTCAAAGACCCTTCGAAATAGCCTATTGCCAATGCCTGATCGAAGACCGGAGGCGTCCTCCTGCAGGCCAGGCAACGATGGTCGGGGCTGTGCGACAGAGCTTCAGGTGAGCCGATCTGCCGTCCGCAGGATGGGCAAACCGGACCTGTCATTGCGGTGAAATCCGACCAACAGGAAGCGCAGAAATAGGGGATCCCGGAATCGCCGACCGGCCCGTTGCAGTAAGCACAGGACGTGGGCAGAAAAAAGTCGAGAATATGACGAAAAAAGCGCATAGGCGTCAAACAATCTTACCCAATGCAAAGCGTGGGAACAAGTTCTAACGTAGAAAAAATTCTTTTTAGATCAGCTCCTCCAACAGCCGCACACCGTCCCCGTGAAGAAACAGCTACGCTAGATCCAATAGATATTATCTTTGATTTCCTCAGCAGAATGAGAAAAGAGGAATTTGGCAAGGCGCTTGACGGTTTCGCTGAGAGGAAGTTGCTTTGAGAGCAAAATGCCGCAATGATGTGAACCCTGCTCTGCACGCAACTTGTGGAGCCTGTCGAAGTCTCCGGCGTTGAAAGTGAAGATCGCCCTCTTTTCGGAAGCAGCATAGTTCAACTGCTGATGATCAGACAGGCTCTGCTTCTGGACCTCATGGGCGCTGACAACGTCGTAGCCCTTTAACCGCAGAGCAGTTGCCACGTTCTTGTGAACGTCCTCGTCAAGGTACAGCTTGATCATTTAGGCGAGTTCCCGGTCGATTTCATCCTTATTGTCAAAGTAATAGCTGAGGGCGTCAAACAATTGTGCGGGCGTCAGCGAGTGGTAGCCCTCCAGGATCTCATCCATGCTCATCCCGGAACGGTAGTGGTTCACAAGGGATACGACAGGAATCCGCGTACCTTTGATGACTGCCTTGGCCTCATATTTCGCAGAGTCTTTTTCGATGTACAGGTGTCTTGTCTCAATCGCAGGCATGTTCAAACTCCTGACAGGATAATAACAAAGAAAGCTGATAAATTCAATGAATTAATATGTGTTCTTGCGGGCTATTGTTGTATCTCGTTCCCACGCAGAGCGCGGTGATAATAAAACGAAGTCGTCCATAGCTCACTTATCCTTGAACCAGTTCCCGGTTCTCCGCAGCCATCCACGCGGGCAACGGCTCTCCCGTCGCCTCGTGGTAAAGTGTTTCAGGCGCGACATCCAGTCCATCAGGCCAGCACAGAACTCCCAACTCTTTATTAACAAAGAAGCGTTTGAAGTATGAAAGCTCGGAAAGCCTTCCAAAAACACCGCCCTTTTTTAAATAACGCGAAAAATCATACGTGCTCTTCTTACCGTTTTCAAAGAGCAGTTCCAGCTTGTATCCGTCGATATATTTTGCTTCGATGAGGTCATGCATGGTCATCCTCCTTAGGTGAGCGGCTCAATCGGCGCCGGCGGCCTGTTTTCCCTTGCCAGCTTCCAATCCGCCATTAATTCATCCTTAACTGTCCGCAAAAATAGTTAAAGCCTCGTTACTCTCAAGATATTACAAAGACCTGAAAAAGGCAAGCAAAATGCCTGATTTGTCAACCCCACGTTCCGCGCGAAAACGAGCATACATAACAATTCAACGCCGCACCAAAGTTTCCCCAGGAGAGCGGTCTGGGGTGAGGGAATTTCGCAAG
>JBGPHF010000327.1:0-2842 GCA_041484215.1 Nitrospirota bacterium | reverse complement strand
CCGCGCAACGTTACGAGGGTGAACGGCGTGTAGGTCCCCGCGATGAGGAGATAAATCGCGGAATGGTCCAGCTTCTGAAAAATGTCCTTCGCCTTTCCCTGGAGCCCGTGGTACAGGGTGGAGAGGGAATAGAGCACGACCAGCGTTGCGCCGTAGACGCTGAAGCTGACGATCTTCCAGGGATCGCCCTTGAGGCTTGCGTATACCACCAAGACCGTAAGCCCGGCCAAGGACAGGACCGCCCCAACGAGGTGAGAGATGCTGTTCAGCCGTTCGCCTTTATGCATGTTTTCCGCGCTCCGTTCCGATGCCGGGCAGGACTGCCGCTCCGGTGTTTTTTTGCCTCGTGAAAAAACCATAAAAAAGGAGAGGCCCATGCGGACCCCTCCTCTATTGAGCAAAAGAAACTTTAGCTTACTTCACCGTGCGGCGTTGCGAAGCTTGCCGCGCGCCGCGCGGCCATATCCATGAGTACGCGCTCGGTGCCGAAGGCCCCCTGCTCGTACTTGCGGATCTTGAGTTTTTCTCTCGCCGTATCGATGAGTTTCAGGGCAAGTTCCAGGATCTTTCCCGGATCTTCCTCGAAGTAGAACCCGGCGTTCACCAGGTCCCACCACTTGTTTTCCATGATGTCCTTGAGCGTTTTGCTGGCGGCCACCGGAGATCCGGCCCCGAAGATGATCGGCACGCCTGACGCCGCGAAGTAGGTCCCGATGGCGATGGCCTTTTCGCTCATCCACTCGGGAGCGATGCCCACGGCCGGAAGGCCGCCGATGTCGTCGCCGAGCCCGCCCGCCTCGGCGATATGGGCCGCGATGGTCAGGATGCGCGAGTTGTCCACGCAGGAACCGAGGTGCAGCACCGGGGGAATGCCGATGGCCTCGCAGACTTCGCGCAGGCCCGGGCCCGCGTTCTCGAGGGCGTTTTCCGGCGTCATGTATCCCGCCTTTGCCGACGCATGCGCCGAGCAGCCGGTCTGGACCACGAGCACGTCGTTTTTGATCAATTCTCGGGTAAGGAAATTATGGATGCTGTCCTGGCTGATTCGCGGGTTGTTGCAGCCCGCGAGCCCCACGACGCCGCGGATACGGCCCGCGATGATGGCGTCGTTCAGCGGCCGGTATGAGGCGCGGAACTTCCCGCCCTGCATGTACTCGATATACTCGTCCGAGAACCCGGCGATCACGTCGGCCTTTTTCACGTTCGCGTGCACCACGTCCTCTTTTTTCCGGTTCGGGAAGTTGTCGATCGCGAGCCGGACGACCTGCTTGGCCTGGTCCAGGGCATGGTGCTCGTCGTATTCGATGTGAACGGCGTCCTTCATCTTGCCCTTGTTGGTCGTCGTGACGACCTTGGTATGGTATTTCTTCGACAGTTCGCCGATGGCCGGCATGATGCACTGCACGTCCACCACCATGGCTTCTACCATGCCGGTGAGGATGCCCAGCTCCTGCTGCAGGAACCCGCCGGCGGTGGCGATGCCGTGCCGCACCAGGATCTCGTTCGCCGTGCAGCACATACCCACGAGGTTCACGCCCTTGGCGCCCTTGGACTTTGCGTAGGAAACGATTTCAGGATCGTCCACGGCGACAACCAGCATTTCAGCGAACGACGGCTCGTGGCCGTGCACCACGAGGTTCACGTACTCTTCCTTGAATACATCGAGGCTGGCCTTGGTCTTGACCGGCGTGGGCGTGCCGAACAGAATATCGGAGATGTCCGTGCCCATCATGGAGCCGCCCCACCCGTCGGCAAGGGACGCGCGCATTGCGCCCAGCATGATGTTGTTCGCTTCCTGGTCCACACCCATGGTGGTGCGGTGCATCATCTCGACCACTTCGCGGTCGATGGCCCGGGGCGCGATGCCGAGCTTCTTCCATATCTCTTGCCGCTTTTTCGGGGCGCGGGACAAATAAGCGAGTTCTCCCCGCTGCTGGCCGAACTGCTCCAGGAACTTGAGCGCGACCTTCTCCGCCACTTCGTTCACCGGTTTTCCTTCGATGTTGATGCCGAGGTAGCCGGCGACGCGGTTGAGCTTGCGCACGTCCTTGATCTTGAAGTCCTTGGCCTCTCCGCGCGCCACGGCGAGCAGGGTGTTCGCCAGGTCCCTCGCGTGGTCGGAGTGGGCGGCCGTGCCCGCGGCGACCATGCGCGCGAAATTCCTCGCGGTCACCACCGGCAAGGAAGCGCCGCACACGCCCATGGCCTCATCCTCTTTCCCGACCAGCCTGCAGGGGCCCATGTGGCACATCTTGCAGCAGGCGCCCTGATGCCCGATCGGACAGGGTTTGAGCCGCTCGGCGCGTTCAAACGCGGTCTCTATTTTTTTCAGCCCCGCGACCTTGAGCAGCACCTGGGCCGCCGGGTCAACGGATTTAAGATCTTCTCTCATGATTACGGAACTCCTTTCACTCACGCGGAGAGCGTACGCTCTCCCTTCTTCAAACGGTGTGTATTATACCAGAAAACGCACGAAAAAAACCACAACAAGTTAAGGTTACTTTTGCACTGGAGACGAAAGTATCAGAAACCGAGATTCGACTATCCCGATGAATCTCTAGCGCGCCGCGGCGGTCTCTTTCGTCTCGATCACCTTGCTCACTCCGGCATGGGCGAGCAAGCCCTGATTCATGGCCTTCAAGAGCGCCGAGCCCGACTTGCCGTAGGCTTTTGCAGCCGCGGCTTTCACGGGCGCGAACGCCCCTGCGCCGAGCTTTCCAGCCTTCACCTTCTTGACGAGGGAAGCGATGTCCTTGGCCTTGAACGCCTTGGCTTTGCTGAGCGCAGCGGAAATTTCCGCTGCGATTTCCGCGCCGTCTTTTGCCTCGCCGGCGGCAGGCTG
>JBGPHF010000326.1:0-2856 GCA_041484215.1 Nitrospirota bacterium | reverse complement strand
TACACTCCCCTCTCCTCGCGGGCCACATTGCGGAGCCGAAGGCCCCGAGGATGAAAAAATGCAATGCGCCTAAGCATGAGGGGACACAGGGGTGAGGGGTTTCCTAATGCCTGAAATGCCGCATCCCCGTGAACACCATCGCTATGCCGTTTTCGTTCGCGGCGGCGATTACCTCGGCGTCCTTGACAGAGCCGCCGGGCTCGATTATCGCGGTCACGCCGTGTTTCGCGCACTCGTCCACGCCGTCCCTGAACGGGAAGAAGGCGTCCGAGACCATGGTGGAACCGATGAGGCCGCCCTTGTCCTTCTTCGCCTGCTCGTCGATCTCTTTGAGAGCACCCTTATCACGCTTCCCCTGCTGCGCTTCAAGTTCGTAGGTTGCATAGGGTATGCCGAATTTCTTGAAGCAGAGCCCATCGGCATACTTCGTATAGGCCTTGAATATGGCGATCTCGGCAACACCGACCCGGTCCTGTTCTCCGGTGCCGATGCCCACAGTCACGCCGTCCTTCACGTAGATGACGGAATTGGACGTGATCCCCTGCTCCACGTTCCAGCCGAAGAGCATGTCATCGTATTCCTTGTCAGTCGGCTTCCGTTCGATCTTGTATTCAGTTCCCTTATAGGTGGTCTTCGCCTCCTGGAAGTCCGTCTTGGTTCGGATGGCGTTCTTCTGGGACTGTTGGACAATGAGGCCGCCGTCAGTTAAGGCTTTGAATTCCACGAAGCTCATGTCCCGGTACTTTGCCAGATCAGCGATTTTTTCAAGCTTGATGATCCGGAGGTTCTTGCGCTTTGCCAGGATAGCGACCGCGCCTTCTTCGAAATCCGGGGCAGCGACCACTTCGAGATAGTTCGAGTTCGCGAGCTCCGCGGTCTGCTTGTCCATGGCGCGGTTGAC
Organism: Nitrospirota bacterium; assembly: GCA_041484215.1. Classification (GTDB taxonomy): domain Bacteria; phylum Nitrospirota; class UBA9217; order UBA9217; family UBA9217; genus JBGPHF01. Next base: position 1,955 of record JBGPHF010000326.1, on the reverse strand, counting down.
CACCAGACATCCGCCGAAAGCGGCGATGCGGTCAGCCATGTTCGCGCGGTCATAGGCATCGAACACGGTCTTTCCATATGCAGCGCCGCAGGGGTTGTTGTGCTTCAGGATGATGGCTGCAGGACGTTCCATAAGATATTTCATGATATTGAGCGCATTGTCCAGGTCCGTAAAGTTCGTCTTGCCAGGGTGCTTTCCGGCCTGGAGCATCTGTTCTTCGGTGATGGAGCTTACGAGTCCGTTGCCCGGCTCGATAAATTTCACCCCGGCGAGCGCAAGGTTCCCGCTCACCAGCTGGTACATGGCGGCCTGCTGATCGGGATTCTCGCCGTAGCGCAGTCCTTTTTCGATCAATTCACTCGTGCCTTCGTCGGCGAGCTTCCAGGACCTTTTCCGGTACACCAGTTTCTGGTCGCCGAAGGTGATGGTCATTTCCGGCGGAAAGTTATCGGCCATGATTGTTTTGTACATTTTTTTGATATCGGACATAAAAACCTCCTCTAAATAGTTTACGGCGAATTATCGATAGCCGACGGTCGACTGGTAGACCTACCCTAAACTTTATCCACTGCTTTTTGCCCGAGAAGGCCCGCGGGACGGATAATCAAAGTGAAAATCAGGACAAGAAAAGCAAAGGCGTCTTTGTATACGCTCGAAATATAGCTCGCGCCGAAATTTTCGATAAGACCGAGCATGAACCCGCCGAGCATGGCCCCGGGGATGCTGCCGATTCCTCCGAGCACGGCGGCGGTAAAGGCCTTGATCCCGGCAAGATAGCCCATGAAAAAGTGTACGACGCCGTAGTACAGAGTCACCATCACCCCGGCCACTGCCGCAAGCGACGAGCCTATCATGAAAGTGACGGAAATGACCTGGTTGACATTGATGCCCACGAGCCCCGCCATCACCCGGTCCTGCGAGGTCGCGCGCATGGCCTTGCCGAGCCGCGTCTTTTTAATAAAGAGCTGGAGCGCGATCATGAATGCGACGGAAGCGCCAAGAATGAACATCTGAACCGGCGAGACGTTGGCCCCGAAAAGAGTGAACCCTTCCGAGGGAAGCATCGGAGGCAGATTCTTGTATTCTTTGCCCTGGGCCAGCATCACGAAGTTCTGAAGAATGATCGACATGCCCACGGCGCTGATAAGCGGCGCGAGCTTCGTCGCGTTCCGGAGCGGCCGGTACGCAATACGTTCTATTGCCGCGCCGTAGAGAGCGCAAAAGATCATGGAAACGAACACGGTTATCAGGAGCGAAAGAGGAAGGCTGTAGGCCGTCAACCCGAGTGTCGTGAGAAGCCCGAGGACAATAATGGCAAGATAAGCCCCGAGCATATACACTTCGCCGTGGGCGAAGTTGATAAGCTGCAAGATGCCGTAGACCATGGTGTAGCCCAGCGCGATCAAAGCGTACACCGCGCCCAGGGCCAGGCCGTTTATGAGTTGTTGAGCGAACATGGCAATATATTCTTGGACGCAGGTGGACGCGAAAAAAGATCTAAGCCAAAAACAGCACGAGGTAATTTCTTTTATCCGCGGTCAGCTGCGTTACTCTGCGTCACAATGGTTTATTTCACTTCCACGAAGTTGCCATCGACAACTTTCCAAACAACATAGGGGGCCTTGGCCACATCGCCGTGTTTGTCAAAAGATACGTCGCCGAACGCGCCTTTAAAATCGTTCTTCGTAATATAATCGGCCATGATCGGACCGTCCGTGGTTTTCGTCTGCTGCATTGAGGTCAGAAGGATATTCGCCGCGTCATAGGCATAGATGGAGTACGGCCCGGGAGCACCGTATTTCGCGGTGTACTTTTCGTTGAACTGCTTCGAGGTGGGCAAGCCTGACGGGTCCTTGCCGAACGTGATGTAGGTCCCCTCCGCTGCGGCTTTGCCTGCGATGCTGATAAAGGTCGGATCATAGACGCCGTCTCCGGTAATCATGGGAATGTTCATG
>JBGPHF010000325.1:0-2860 GCA_041484215.1 Nitrospirota bacterium | reverse complement strand
TGAAGTCCGGCCTCCCCCGCACAAGTTCAAGAATGCGCGCTTCCTTCTGAGGGCTCCGTACGCATTCATACACAAAGTTCCCGATGCGGGCATTGAACCGTTCTTTAAAAACCCACTTCAGGATTTTGACGTCGCCGGTCACAAGGTCCCGTGCGCGCTTGACCCAGAATTTCTGTTCGTCGTCTATCCCGAACCTGCCCTCGCGCTCGTTGTTCCGGACGAAATAAGGAACGCCGCCCAGGATGACCACGTCGTCGTAATCCACGCGGAAGAAATCAGCGGTGTCCTTCACCCGAACGCGTTTCGGCACACGCTCGCGCGGGACCCATTTCCGGATCATGCGCAGGAGCTCTTTTTCGCCGAACTCGTCGTCCGCCATCGTACGTTTTCCTCTCCCGGGTGCCACTCTTATTATATCAGTTTCGATTGCTGATGAAATTCTTGAGAAACCATTCTGTCCTTACGAAATCCCGTCCCGTTGCAGGCTCGCAGAATGTTTTCCCTTGACTTTTCGGGAGAATAACGCTAATTTCCCTATAATAATTTTTCATGGCCCGGCCCGTACGGCCCATGCGCGGAGGGGCTCAATCACCATGTCGTACCAGATCAAACTCGAGATTTTCGAAGGTCCCATGGACCTTCTGCTCCATCTCATCAAAAAGCACGAACTCGACATCTACTCCATCCCCATCGCGCTCATCACGCAGCAATACCTCGAATATATCGAGCTCATGAAAAGCCTGGACATGGAGATCGCGGGCGATTTTCTCGTGATGGCCTCGACGCTCACGCACATCAAGTCCAGGATGCTCTTGCCGCCGTCCGAGAACCCCGAGGGCGAGGAAGACGGCGTGGACCCGCAGGCCGAACTCATCCGGAGGCTTCTTGAGTACAAGAGCTTCAAGGAGGCCGCGGGCTCCCTGGAAAACAAGGAAGAGACCTGGTCCCGCGTGTACACGCGCCCGGAAGCCGCGTCCGACCTGCCTGCGGACGACGAGCCCCTGCTCTTCGATTTTCACCTCTTCGACCTGCTCGCGGCCCTGAAAGACGTGATGGACCGGGTCCCGGACGCCAAGTTCGAGATCACGGCGGAGGCCGTCTCGATCACGGAAAAAATTTCCCGAATCCTTGCCCAGCTCGAATCCGTAGACAGCATGCTCTTTTCCGATCTGTTCGAGGGCAGCTCGTCCAGAATGCAGGTAATCGGCACTTTCCTTGCGCTCCTGGAGCTGATCAAGTCGCGGATCGTCAAAGCGTTCCAGATCGAGCAGTTCGGCGCCATCCGGATCATGAAGGCCGTGACTGATACGCAGGACAAGGACACTGCCACGGGGAACCTGTTCGGATAGAACCTAAAATCGTTCACCACGGAGAACACAGAGTACGGCAACGTTCTTTGCTGAAAAGATGAAAGTTCGCTTTATTTTTTTCTCTGCGATCTCCGTGGTTAAGGCATCTTGATTATGAAACCCGACCTCAAAGCGCTCGCTACGGCGAAAAAATTCGGAGAAATCGAGACGGCGGTTTATGCGGACCGGTCGCTTATCGGCGAGCTTGCCGGCCTGCTCGGCGCAAAAAACGGCGATATCCGGTCCGGCGTGCTGAACCTGCTCTCGCGCGTGGGCTTCGACTACCCCAAGGACACCCGGCCGCACCTGCCGGCGCTGATCGCGCTCCTGGACGATCCGGACATGTTCGTCAAGATCGACGCGGCGAACGCCGTCGGGAACCTGGGCTTTAACTTCAAGGATTCGGCCGCGCAGGCCGCGCCGAAGCTGAAAGCCCTGCTGGAACACGAACAGAGCCTGGTCAGACAAGAAGCGGCCTATGCCCTGGGCAACATCGGCTTTGCCCACACGGAACTCGTACTGGACGCCGCGCCGCGCCTTATCCTGATGCTGGAAAAGGGCGATGACGACGAGCGCGAAGCAGCGGCCCATGCCCTGGGCAAGGTCGGCATCAACGCGCCGGAGCTGATCCGGGGGATATTGCCGAAGCTCGTCGAGGTGCTCGAATTTTCGAAGGAGGCCACTTGCGGCGGCGTGCTCTTCGCCCTGGGCGCCATCGGACTCCACTACCCCAAGGAAGTCGCAAGCCTGGTGCCGCGGCTGATGAAATATCTCGACAGCGGCCACCCGAACGCGGTCAAGAACGCCGTGGCGGCCCTGGGAAACATCGGCAGCTCGAATCCCGAACTCGTGAAGGACGCGGTCCCGAAGATCCGGAAGATCATGGAGACCTCGACCGACATCGACATCAAGATGAACGCCAAAGTGGCCCTGGGCCGGCTCGGCGACCCATCGGCGATGTAATACGAAACAGAAGCTCTTTAACCACAGATGAACATGGATTCACACGGATGAAAAACTGAAATTAGACATAAGAACGAAGCTCATGCTTTTATCCGTGTCCATCTGTGTTTATCCGTGGCAAAAAATTAATTATTTACTAGGTGCAGTCGTTGGAAGATCAGCAATTGAAATCGGCAATAGAAGCTTTGCTCTTCGTCTCGGGCAACCCCCTTTCCCCGGACCGGCTCAAAGGTATTTTTGAAGAGGCATCCCCGGAACAGCTCGAGGCGCAGCTCGCGGCGCTTCGGCAAGAGTACGACGACCGGGGCTCGGGCCTTATGGTCGCGGAAGTGGCCGGGGGGTTTCAACTCGCGACCCGTCCGGAATGCGCCCCGTGGATACGGAAATTCCGCACCGTCAAGACTTCCGCAAAGCTCTCGCGTCCGGCGCTCGAAACGCTGGCTATTGTGGCCTATAAACAGCCCATAACCCGCACGGAAGTCGAGGCGATCCGCGGCGTGAACATCGGCGGCATCATGCGGAACCTCATGGAGCGGAGACTCGTCAAG
>JBGPHF010000324.1:0-2864 GCA_041484215.1 Nitrospirota bacterium | reverse complement strand
GATCAGGTTACGATTATGTTATATTACTACTCCTCTCCACTCCCGGGTGATGATGCTGAATTTGTGTTAACTGATTTGAACGATAAGCAATTGGCAGCGGTTACGGGGAAAATGTGCTGGCATCGCGAGACGATCAAGAAGCGAAACCAATATGGCGGCCTCGATGTAAATCCTGGCGCGTATTATGTCTACGTGAGAGCAAATGGAATCCTTGAAGTGATCGAACACATAGATCAACAGACTTTCCGGGTCAGCGACGATCCGAGGCTCGTGAAAGATGCTCTTGAGTCGAAAGAATGTAAGAAATAATCGCAGCGGCGCGCTCCAGGAATAAAAGCGGCGCCTATCGCCCCATCCGTTTTCCCGCTTTTTGAAATATCTCCACCATCTGCCCGTGGATTAGGCCGTTGCTCGCGAGGATCTCTTCGGCATGCAGATCGAACGCACCGCCGGCGAGGTCGGAGACCGTGCCTCCGGCTTCACGGACAATGAGACTGCCTGCTGCAACGTCCCAGGGCTTGAGCTTCAGTTCCCAGAACCCGTCGAAACGGCCGGAGGCGACGGAACAAAGGTCGAGCGCGGCGGAGCCGTCGCGGCGTACTTCCTGGGAGGCCATGAGCAAATCGTGGAAGTATTGCAGGTTGTTCTTCTCGCTCACTTTACGGTCATAGGGAAAGCCCGTGGCAAGCAGGCTCCTGATAAGCGTATCGATGGGAGATATGGCGATCCTCGCCCCATTCAGGAACGCCCCCTGCCCCTTTTGCGCGGAGAACGATTCGTCCCTCATGGGGTCATAGACCACGCCGGCGATGATCTCGTTGCCGTGCTCGAGCGCAATGGAAACCGAAAAACAGGGATATCCATGCGCGTAGTTGGTGGTTCCGTCCAGTGGGTCGACGATCCAGGTGTAGCCGGAATCGTTTCTGATCGTTGTTTCTTCCTCGGCAATCACGCCGTGGCCCGGAAAAGCGGCGAGCAGTGTCTCGACAATCATGCGCTCCGAACGTCCGTCCATCTCGGTAACCAGATTGATGTCGCCCTTATAGGCAATTTCCCGGGGACCCCTGATATTGTCCCTTAACATCGTTCCCGCCCTGCGCGCAGCCTCAGCTGCCACGGCCGCATAGTCGTTCATAGTCCCCCCAAAAATAATGCAGAATGACGGATACTACCATATCCGGCACTGATCGCAAAAACAAAAAGGGCAAGGCTGACAATGCCTTACCCTTGATCCACGGGCGTGGGGAGCGTTTGAACGGGGAGACGGGAGTGGGTTACTGGACGATCGTTTGCATCTCAACGCCGAGGTAATCAGCCAGAAGCTTCACCGTACGGGGCTTCGTGGTAACCCCCTTGAGCGTTCTTGAGACGGTCACCTTGTGCATGCCGAGCTGGTCCGCGATTTCCGTATAACTCAATCCTTTTTCCAAACGCTTTTTCTCAAGAATATCAATTTTGTACATGGCCTTTCCCTCTCTTAAATAAGGTTTTTTCAGCAGCCAATCCCTTGCCCAGAACATCATCTCAAATTATAAGTGTAACTATAGCACAAACAGGTGCAATCTGAAGCACAGGAGGGATTTTTTTTTGCAATTTTTTGTTGACTTGATATTACAACATGGGTATATATTGTCTTGTATGAAGCTAGCGGAAAATTTGAAGAACCTGAGAAGTAGGAAAAAACTGTCGATGAGTCAGGTAGCGCGGCTTTCGGAAACTGCCCAGGACAGCCGCGGCAGGATTACCCAAGGCTACATCTCCCGCCTCGAATCCGGAAAAGAGACGAACCCGAGCCTCATGAAATTGATGACGTTGTGCCGTATTTACAGCGTGGATCCGTGCAAACTCATCTCTTCGGTCAGCAGAAAAAGAAAGACCTGAGGTTCCGGCATCAACGCGCTGTCCAGCGATGGGGCGCGTGGCAGCTTTTGCAGGGTTTGGCGGAAGCATGAGCGGCTCTGCGCATCAATACCTCCCGGGTATGGCAGCGCAGGCAGTCTTCGTCGGTCGGCTTGATCCTGGCGTGCGGCTTATGGCACTCGAAACAGTTGAGGCGCGCCATAGGCACCCGGTCGGGAAACGAAGTCCCGGCCAGCTTACGGTGGCAGGAAAGGCAGCGCTCCCGGTCCGGGATGAACGCCTCTTGTATTTTCGGAGAAAAAGCGTGGCACCGGAGGCAGGAAATTTCCTCCATTCCCACCCCGTGTATTTTCCAATCCTTATGACAACGCAGACAGGCGTCCTTCTCCGGCCGGAACGCATGCACGGTTCGGCTGTGGCAATCCTTGCAGGAGAGTTTTTCCATGAACACGTGCCGTGCGTGGCCCGTTGACTTGTTCACCTTCACCGTAAGCGACCCCTGTGCCGCCTCGTCCCAATGACACTTGGTGCAGGTTTTCCACGGTGTCTCGTTCCCGTGCGGTTCCGGCGTTTTACGGTCCGTGGTGAAGACGAATTTCACGAGCAGCCGGTTTTGTTCGATCAACCCGAGTTGATGGCAGTCCTGGCACACCATGTTCCGGTGGCCCGAGAGCTTCCACGCGGTATAGGCCTCTTCCATCAGGTGGCAGCTGCTGCAGAATTCCGGGTTTTTCTGAATATAGTTATAGTACCGGACGGCAAGCACGAGGCCCAGGACCGCGATGACGAGCATGAGGGAAACGAGGACGGTCTTGTCTCTCGGGCTCAAGCCCCGTTCGAGTTTGTCGAATATTTTGGATAGAATTTTGTACATGGTTACGTGGAGACGCCTGTTCTCTGTCCTCTGGATTCTACTTTATCAACTGCTCCGCGATCTGGACCGCGTTCAGCGCCGCGCCCTTCCTGAGGTTGTCGAACACAGCCCACATATTTAAACCGTTCGG
>JBGPHF010000323.1:0-2884 GCA_041484215.1 Nitrospirota bacterium | reverse complement strand
CTCAACAAAATTCTGAAAGACATCATCGTCAAGTTCAAGACCATGCAAGGCTTTCGGAGCCCCTATGTGCCCGGCTGGGACTGCCACGGCCTTCCCATCGAACACCAAGTCTTGAAGAGCCTCGGTCCCAAGAAAGAGGGCATGAGCCAGCAGGAGATCCGGAAGCTTTGCCGCGAGTACGCGGAGAAGTTCATCGGCATCCAGCGCGAGGAGTTCAAGCGGCTGGGAGTGTTCGGCGACTGGGAAAACCCCTACCTCACGATGCATTTTGCCTACGAGGCCGCGATCGTGCGCGAGCTGGGAAAGTTCGCGGAAAACGGGGGCGTGTATAAAGGAAAGAAGCCCGTGTACTGGTGCGGGTTCGATGAAACGGCCCTGGCCGAGGCCGAGGTGGAGTACGCTGATCACGAATCGCCGTCGGTGTACGTGCGCTTCGCGCTCCCCGAGGCGGAGAAAGCCGTGCCGTCGCTCAAGGGAAAGAACGTCTCGATCGCGATCTGGACCACGACGCCCTGGACGCTCGTCGCCAACCTGGCCGTAGCGCTCCATCCCGAGTTCGACTACGTTGCCGTCCAGGCGGGAGACGAGGTCCTCATTCTGGCCGAAGGGCTGCTCACGCAAGCGATGGAGAAGTTCGGCATCAGCGATTACCGGATCATCGAAAAATTCAAAGGCAAGAAGCTCGAAGGGCTGAAGGCGCGCCATCCCTTCATCGCGCGCGACTCCCTGGTCATCCTGGGCGAGCACGTGACCCTCGAAGCGGGCACGGGCGCCGTGCACACCGCGCCCGGCCACGGGCAGGAAGACTACGAGGTCGGGCTTAAGTACGGTCTCGACATCTATGCACCGGTCGACCAAAAGGGCCGGTTCACGAAAGAAGCGGGCGAGTTCGCGGGCCAGCAGGTGTTCAAGGCTAACAGCGGCATCATCGAACTATTGAAAAGCAAGAATGCATTGCTGGCGGAAGAGAAGATTTCCCACTCCTATCCGCACTGCTGGCGGTGCAAGCACCCGGTCATCTTCCGGGCCACGGAACAGTGGTTCATCTCCATGAAGACGAACGAGCTGATTAAGAAGACCATGGAGAACATCCACAAAGTGACGTGGGTGCCCTCGTGGGGCAAGGACCGCATCCTCGGTATGATGGAAAACCGTCCGGATTGGTGCATCTCGCGCCAGCGCGCGTGGGGTGTCCCGATCATCGCTTTCACCTGCAAACAGTGCAAGGAACTGCTGCTGGACAAAACCGTGGTCAACCACGTCGCCGACATCGTGGAAAAAGAGGGGGCCGATGCATGGTTCGTTCGCAGCGCCGCGGACCTGCTCCCTTCCGGGATTGTCTGTAAAAAATGCGGGAGCAAAGACCTTGAAAAAGAGATGGACATTCTCGACGTCTGGTTCGACTCGGGTGTGAGCCACGCCGCGGTGCTCAAGGCGCGCAAGGACCTTTCCTGGCCCGCGGACCTGTACCTGGAAGGCAGCGACCAACACCGGGGCTGGTTCCAGTCATCGCTTTTGACGTCGGTCGCCACAACGGGAAAGGCCCCGTACAGCACGGTGCTCACCCACGGCTTTACCGTGGACGGGTCCGGAAAGAAGATGAGCAAGTCCTCGGGCAACGTGGTCGCGCCGCAGGAAGTAATCGACAAGTACGGGGCCGAGGTCCTGAGGCTCTGGGTATCTGCCGCCGATTACCGGGACGACATCAGAATCTCTCAGGAGATACTTGCTCACTTGGCTGAAGCATACCGAAGAATCAGGAATACCTGCCGCTATCTTCTAGGGAACCTGGCGGATTTTGATGCGGCCAGCGACAAGGTCGCGTACGATGACATGCTTGAAATCGACCAATGGGCGCTATTGAAGTTGCAAAAGCTCACGCAGCGCGTGGAAAAGGCCTACGAGGATTTCGAGTTCCATATTGTGTTCCACTCGCTTCACAATTACTGCGCCGTAGATATGAGCGCTTTTTACCTCGATATTCTGAAGGACCGGCTCTACACGGCGAAAGCGAAATCCGTCGAACGACGCTCAGGACAAACCGTCATGCATGCAATCCTTTCGGTGATGGTTAGGCTGATGGCGCCTGTGCTCTCGTTCACTGCGGATGAAGTTTGGAGCTACATGAAGGAGAATTCGGAGAGCAAAAGCGTATTTTTAGCTTCCTTCCCGAAGGTCGATGGAAGGCAGATTAAAGACGAGCTCGAAGCTCGGTGGGACAAAATCATCGGGGTTCGCGGCGAGGTTGCCAAGGTGCTGGAGGCGCTCCGGCGGGACAAAAAGATTGGTCACTCGCTCGACGCAGCGGTGACGCTGTACGCGGAACCCGGGCTCCAGGAGTTTTTGAACGGTTATAAGAAGGACCTCGCCTTCATCTTCATCGTTTCGTCCGTCGAGATAGCGCAGGAGTCCGGCGCTCCGGCTGATGTGTACGCGAGCGAAACAATCAAAGGCCTCAAGATCTTCGCAGGGCCGGCAAAGGGCACGAAGTGCGGCCGCTGCTGGATGTATCAGGAAAGCGTCGGCACGGTGAAGGACCATCCCGGGATTTGCAGCAGGTGTGCGGGGAACCTTTAGAATTGCGGAATGCGGATTGCGAAATAAAAATGAAAAATAAATATACCTGGGTCGGATCGCTCATCGGCGTTATTCTGATCCTGGACCAGATAACCAAATACCTGGTTGAGAAATATATCCTAAGGAACGAGGTCATAACGGTCATTCCGGGATTTTTCAATCTCACCTACGTGCGAAACCGGGGCGCCGCTTTCGGCATCCTGTCCGATTTCCCGGCTTTGTGGCGGAGCGCTTTTTTCATTTCCCTAACGCTCGGGGCCGTTGTGGTGATCGCCCTGCTTATCAGGAAAACCAACGAGCGGCTGCT
>JBGPHF010000322.1:0-2886 GCA_041484215.1 Nitrospirota bacterium | reverse complement strand
AGAAAACCTCTCCCCCTCCGTGGCCCTGCGGCACGACCGTATCCCGAACGATTTCACTCTTTACGTCTACAGCGCGCACAACGAGGTAGAGCTCTGAGACCGGCCTACAAAACCCGATCGGACCGAAGCAAAGAGAATTAAGATCAAGATGGAGCAGCCTTCGGACGGTTAAAGACGTTTTTGGGCAGGCCCGTCGCTTCAATCTTCCTCTTCCAGACCCTCTTCTTCCAGGCCGTCGTGGCTGAATGGCCCTCTGATCCCTAGTTCCTTGATCTTTTTCCTGAGCGTGTTGCGGTTGATGCCGAGAAGATGGGCTGCGCGCACCTGATTGCCTTCGGTCTTTTTGAGCACCAGGGTGAGGAGCGGTTTCTCGACACGCTGGATCACGAGGGAGTAGATGTCGCCGGTCTCGAGCCCTCCCATGCGCTCAACGAGGTCAGCGAGTTTCTCCTCGAGAAAGTTCTCGAACGAGAGCGCCACGCCGTGGCCGGGCTTGAATATCTGCGGAGGCAGGGCGTCGGGGAATATTTTGTCCCCCTGGGAAAGCGTGACGGCGCGCTGGATTGCGTTCTCGAGCTCGCGCACGTTTCCCGGCCAGTCGTAGGCCCGGAGGATCTTGAGCGTCTCCGGAGTAAGGATCTTGGCCTTGCCGGGTCCGGGCTGGTACTTTTGCATGAAATATTCGGCAAGGGGCGTGACATCGTCCTTGCGTTTTCTGAGCGGCGGAATGTTGATCTGGATCACGTTCAAACGGTAGAAGAGGTCTTCGCGGAAGCGCTTTTCGCGGACGGCCTTTTCAAGGTTTTGATGAGTCGCGGCGATAACGCGCACGTCGGTCTTGATCGATTCCGTGCCGCCCACACGCTCGAACTCGCGCTCCTGGAGCACGCGCAGCAGCTTGCCCTGGAGCGGAAGATTCATGTCTCCGATCTCGTCCAAAAAAAGCGTGCCGCCCGACGCGGCCTCGAATTTGCCGATTTTGCGGGCAATGGCACCGGTGAAAGCGCCCTTTTCATGGCCGAAGAGCTCGCTTTCCAAAAGCTCCGAGGGGATGGCGGCGGAGTTCACGGCAACAAAGGGCCTCCCGGCCCGTTTGCTGTGATAATGAATGGCTCGGGCGACCAATTCCTTGCCCGTGCCGCTCTCACCGTTGATCAGGACCGTGGCGTCGCTCTCGGCGACGCGGCCTATGGTTTTGTAGATCTCCTGCATGGCTTGTGTGTTGCCCACAAGCCCACCCTCGTATTTTTCCCGCACCTCGGCGCGGAGGGCGCTCACTTCAAGCGACAGCCGGCGGACCTCGATCGCCTTCCGGACAAGGATGTTCACCTCGTCGAGGTCGAAGGGTTTGGTAATGTAATCGAAAGCGCCGCGCCGCATGGCCTCGATGGCGTTCTGCATCGTCGCCTGGGCGGTCATGATGATGACCGAAACTCCCCGGTCCTCCTCCTGAATCTTTTCGAGCGCCTGAAACCCGCTCATCCCGGGCATGCGGATGTCCATGAGCGCAATCGCAATGTCGCCTTCCTTGATCCGATCGAGCGCCTCCGTTGCGTTCTTGGCGAGCGCCGTTTCGATGCCCTCCTTTTCAAGGGACTTCTTGAGGACCCAACGCACGCTCTCGTCGTCGTCGACTATGAGGATTTTTTCATTGTTCATGGCTTTTTATCTCGGATTGCACATTTAAAGAACAGCGTCATAGTTGGAACTCCGCACCCTGCACTCCGCATTCGTCTCATCCCGCCAGGGGCAGATAGATGCTGAACGTCGTGCCTTCGTTCTCCTGGCTTTCGACCCTGATCGTCCCGAGATGCTCTTGTACAATCTGGTACGAGAGCGCGAGCCCGAGGCCGACGCCCCGGTCCTTGGTCGTGAAAAACGGCGTGAAAATGTCGTTCAAATGCTCCTGCTTGATGCCCGGGCCGGTATCGCTCACCTTGACAACCATGAGCCGCTGCTTTTTCCCGTCCGCCTGGACGCTCGTGAACAGGTCCGACATCCTCGTGATCACGGTGAGTTTCCCCCCCGCGCCCATGGCCTCGACCGCGTTTTTGATGATGTTCAGAAAAACCTGAACGAGCTGATCGCGGTCCCCGATAACGTCGGGCAGACTCGGATCATAAAGCCGGGTCAGGACCACGCCGCTGTTCCGGGCGCTCTCCTCGTTCAGGAGCAGCACCCGGTCCAAAATACTGTGAATGTTGCACGCCCCGATTTTTTGCGGCTTCAGGCGCGTGAAGTCAAGGATTCCTTCGAGCACCTTGTTCAGACGGTCTGATTCCTTCAGAATCACGTCAAGATACTCCGTCAGATTTTTGTCGGCGCCAATGTCGTTTTTCTCGTTCTCGCCGGCGCGGAGTTCCTGCATCATGAGCTGGGCCGCGCCGCTTATCCCGACAAGAGGGTTCTTCACCTCGTGGGCTATGCCCGCGGCGATCATCCCCAGCGTGGCAAGGCGGTCCGACCGGCGCATCCGCTCCTTGAGGTCCCGCACGCCCGACTGATCGCGGATCGTGAGAATAACTCCGATGGGGACGCCGCCGCTGTCGGTGAGCAGGCTGGTGACAAGAGCCACCGGCCAGGGGGGGCGGTGTTTGATCGCCAGTTCCGCTTCGTAATCGGAGTACGACCTGCCCGAGGAAAAGGTCTTTTCGATCTGACCTACGATGGCCGGGTTGTCCGCCAGTACTGAGGAGATGGCGTTGCCGACCGCGTCCCCGGCCACAATGCCGGTTATTTCCTCGGCGGCCCTATTCCAGTTGAGCACCCGCCCTCCCGACTCAATAACGACGACGCCGTCAATGATGCCGGTGAGAATATCCGCGGCAAGGTCGTGGATTTTGGGCTTGAGCGTCTCCATACCATATTGATAACACAATATTTTTT
>JBGPHF010000321.1:0-2887 GCA_041484215.1 Nitrospirota bacterium | reverse complement strand
CGTCTTCGACCTCATCGCCGATCCTGCCCGGGTCCGCGCCGAGTTTCTTCAGAAGAGGCGGGACGACCCCCTCGGCCTGTTTAAGGAGCGCAAAGAGCAGGTGTTCCGTTTCAATCTGCTGGTGACGGCGCTTGGACGCCAGGTCCTGAGCGGCCTGCACCGCCTCTGTCGCCTTTAAAGTGAGTTTATCGAGTCGTGCCATGATAACCTCCAGATAAATCGATGATGGATGAGGGACGACCGCTCGGGTTCCCTCGCTCGGACGACGGACGATTTTGCGTCCCTCTTCCCTCGCCTGTCATCCCTCGTCCCTCACGATCCTTATCCGCCGGACCGGAACGAGGGCGTTTCGCGTCTCCTCGCGCCTGCGCATTTCGCGCTCTAGCTCCGTGTGCAAATCCCGGATCGTCTCCTCCATCTCGCGCTGCATCCGTTCCATCTTCTCGCGCATGGACAGGATCACTTCCACGCCGGCCAAGTTCACCCCCAGCTCCCGCGTAAGCCGCAGGACCATTTCGAGTTTTTCCACGTCCTCCTCGGAATAGAGGCGCGTGTTGCCCCCGCTCCGCTTCGGACTGATGAACCCTTCGCGCTCGTAGAGCCTGAGCGTTTGCGGGTGGATGCCGAGCATTTCGGAAACCACGCTGATCATGAATAAACGATGTTCACGAACACTCATATCATGTTCTCTTCCTGAATCCTTTAAACGTCATGTCCCGCCTCGGGTTCGAGGGCGCAAGCCGGTCGAGTTCCCTGAGCAGTTCTTTCCCGCGCTCCGGCAGCCCGGCTGGGGTCTCGACCTTAATCGTCACGTAGTGGTCTCCCGTGCCGTTGCTCCCGAGGTGGGGTATCCCCTTGCCCTTGAGCTTGAGCTGCTGCCCGGACTGCACGCCTTCCGGGAGCGTCATCGAGACCACTCCGTCCACGGTCGGGATCTCTATTTTTTCTCCCAGCGCCGCCTCCTTCATCGTCACTTTCTCGTCGGAATAAAGGTTGTCGCCCTTGCGCTCGAAGTAGAAATGCGGCCGCACCTTCGTGACGATGTAAACGTCGCCCGGAGAACCTCCCTGCTCGCCCGGCCCCCCCATGCCCGCGACGCGTATCTTCGAGCCGTTGTCAACGCCTGCCGGGATCTTCACATTGATGCGCTCTGACTTGGGAACAAGCCCGTGCCCGCCGCAGGCCCTGCAGGGGTTGGGATTGATCGTGCCTTCGCCCCGGCACGTGGGACAAGGCTGGGCGATCTGCATGAAGCCTCTGCCCTGGGCTATGCTGCCGCTGCCCCCGCACGCGGGGCAGGTGCGGCGCGACGATCCGGGCTGAGAGCCCGTGCCGCCGCAGGTCGAACAATTCACCTCTCGCTGCAGGTCCACCTGCATGGACTTTCCGAAAATGGCGTCCTCGAGATCTACTTCAACGCTGTAGGTCGTGTCTTCGCCTTTTTGCGGGCCCCGCTGCCGCACCCGCTCGCCGAAAATGTTGCCGAAAATGTCCTCGAAGCCCCCGAAACCCCGGCCTCTGAAATCCGCGCCCCCGCTCTGCGAGAAGCCCTCGAAGCCCGGACCTCCGCCCGCACCCTGGCCGAAGCCCTGGCTGAAAGCCGCGTGACCGAACTGGTCGTACTGCTTTCGCTTTTTAGGATCTGACAACACCTCATAGGCTTCGTTCATTTCCTTGAACTTATGCTCGGAAGTCTTGTCCCCCGGGTTCACGTCAGGATGGTATTTCCGGGCAAGCTTCCGGAAGGCCTTTTTGAGTTCTCCCTCGGAAGCGCTCTTGCTCACGCCCAGAACTTCGTAGTAATCTCTTTTCGTATCCGTTGCCATCTTCCCTCACTATCTTATAATTAAGTCATTATAAAACCTTAGTGCATCATTGTCAAGTTTGAGGCAAAAAAATATATGTAAACGTGTATTTGAAATTATTTAATTATTTTAGCAACTATTCCCGACAATTCACCCACTTCAACTTCTATAAATACATTATTTTCGTATATCCATGCCACTTTTTTATTTGACGAAAGTCCGTGAACTACACTAATTACGCGATTACGATACTCTTCAGTCCATATCTGCTTCAAGTCCTTGTACTTCCATAACCTTTCTACAAGGCCGAGCGAGTATATCTGCACAAGGGGGTTTTTGTCCATCAGGGAGGTAATTATGATCTTTTGATATAAACAAATCTTCTCGGGCGCGTATTCGGCAATCCGCGAAAAAGCATACAAAACTCCAGGCCTGAATACGTCTTCCTCGACGTCATAAGCCTGGGCTATGAGCGGGATAATGTCCTTGAACGCTTCCGGGTCCGCGCTCACGATCTCACCGAGGAGTTCGGGAGCTGCCCAGCCAATGCCGCCCGACTCATCGGTCAGGGACCAGAGGAGTTTCCTCGCGGTCTCCCGCAGGTATTCATATTCCGTTTTGACCAGCGCTTTGGCCCCGAGCCCGACCGCCTTGATCGCCCGCCACCCGACGAGCGTGTCCTTATCGTAGGCCAGGCGCACGAGCAGGCTCAGGACCCTGCGGTTTTCCCTGGCAAGGGCCGTGACGGCGTCCAGGTCGTTCGTTTCGAGAGCGAGGTGAATTTTTTGTTTCAGTCCATGCATGGATGCTCACCCATAAAAAATGCGCCCCGGATGGGGCGCATTCACAAAAAACGATTTATTCGCCAATACGCTTTATACCTTCAGTGCTTGTCTTCTTTTTCTGTTCACGAGAAGGCTCATGGCCGCAAGCAGCATGCCGGCAAAAGCCACGCCCGGATACTCGAAGCCGAAGATGAGCGGCGTAAGCGCCATGCGCGTCACGAACCGGAGCGACTCGTGCCGCCTGATGAAGTCCGCGATCGGAGGAGACGTTCTGTAATAGAACGCGACAAAGGCCCT
>JBGPHF010000320.1:0-2887 GCA_041484215.1 Nitrospirota bacterium | reverse complement strand
GAACCTTCTTCGCCTGATGATCAACCAGCTGCCCGAAGTAGCCGCGCCGCATCCGCCCCATATCCTTCAGCGGATGATGCCGCTCCTCCCCCTTTACGGCAACTTGTCCGACCCAAAAATTTTTTACCGGCTCGTGGACGATGTCTGCCGCCTGGTGGAGCTCAATCCCGTTCCGTGGGAGGGGGTAACGCTCGACCGGCGCGATGTGGCCCAGCGCTGTTTTGCGCTCAATCTCGTGGCCGTGCATGGCGCCGTGTATGAGATTTACGCCGAATCCAAAGGCGCCAAGACCTGGTGCTGCAAGAGCCTGGCCAACATCAATTACATAAAAGAGATTGAGGCCTATTTCAAAAGGCCGAAGTATCTGTATCTCTTCCGGGACGGACGCGACGTCGCCGTGTCGTTCCGGAAGGCCGTTGTCGGAGAGAAGCATTTTTATCATATCGCGAAAGAATGGGCGGGCACTCAGGAAATCGCGCTCAACCTCCGGGAAAAAATCGACCCATCCCGCTTCCTGAGCGTACGCTACGAGGACCTGACCGGCGACTCGGAATCCGTGGCGAAGAGCATCTGCGCGTTTCTCGCCCTGCCGACCTGCCCGGTCATGGCCATGCTCGACTATCACGAGACCGGCGAGGCAAAACGGGCCGCGACAGCCAGCGGCTTGTGGAGCAATGTGACAAAACCGGTCATGAAGGACAATACGCGCAAGTTCATGCGCGAGGCGAGCATTCAGGACATCCGCATCTTCGAGTCCGTGGCAGGCCATATTCTCGATGCGCTCGGCTACGAACGGGTCTTGGTGAAAAAAGGAGAGGAACTCAAATTCACGGAAGAAGAGCTTGCCGCTTTTGACGCCGAAAATAAGCGCCTGAAGGAAGAGGTCCTCAAAAAAGTAGATCCGGCGGACCGCGAGCGCCGGGAACGCCAGGAAAACCTCATCAAAGAGATCAAAGCCCGCCACGGTTAGCAAAAATCGATTCCGCTCAGGGCTTTCGCGGGGCGGCCCTTACCGGTGTTTAATAAACGTCCCGCTCTGATATTCCTCGAACGCGGTCCGCAGTTCCTCCTCGGTGTTCATCACAATGGGTCCATACCAGGCCACAGGCTCGCCGATCGGCCTGCCGGATATGAGCAGAAAACGGACCGGTTCACCCTGAGCCGCGACCGTTACCTGGTCGCCGTCGCCGAAGAGGACCGCCGTCCCGTTGTGAATGTAGGCATCGCGTTCCATATCGAAATAATTCGTGCCCAGGGCATCGTAGGCAAAGGGGTCCTTCACGTCGCAGAATACACCCTTGCCCTTGATGACATAAGCAAACACCGTGTGTCCCCGCGGGGTCTTGTGGACGAACTCCGTGAGGGCCGGAAGCGTGACGTCGAGATACTCCGGATCGATGACGATGTCCCTGACCGGGCCCTGTATCCCCTCCACGGACCCGCAGATGACTTTTATCTTCGCGCCGCCCTTCGTCGTCACCTCCGGGACCTGCGCGCTTTTTATGTCGCGGTACCGGGGGTCCATCATCTTGCGCGCCTTCGGGAGATTGGCCCAGAGCTGAAAACCCTCCATCACGCCCTCATCGTCTCCCTTCGGCATTTCCTGGTGGATGATGCCGCTCCCCGCAGTCATCCACTGGGTGTCGCCTGAGGAGATGACCCCTTTGTTCCCCATGCTGTCCCCGTGCTCCACGTCGCCCTTCAGGACATACGTGATCGTCTCGATCCCCCGATGGGGGTGCCAGGGGAACCCTTTGATGTACTGGTAGGGGTCGGTGTTGCGGAAATCGTCGAACAGGAGAAAGGGATCGAACAACGGGACTTCGCTGTTCCCGAATACCCGCCTGAGATGCACGCCTGCGCCCTCGATCGTCGGTCTGCTCTTGAAAACCTTTCGGATCTTTCTGATTTCAGTCATCGGGACCTCCATGCGCGGGATGAGGGGAGTCTGATTGGAAACCGTTGGGCCGCTCTTTTATTATAGCAGCGCACCCGAGTTTTGGGGAAGTGAGGAATGCAGAAAAGCTCGACCTTATTTTTTCAAACCGTGGGCGGATAGAAATTCTTTGTTGCACGCGGGACAGGTCCTCTGGCGAAGCCCCCGGTCCACGCGGACGGTCAATGCTTCCTTCATGTCTTTTGACACGCAAAAATCGCAGGGCTGCACTTCCAGGCCCGACGGCTCCTTCCAGGGAGCGTCGGCCGTCTGCCTCATCCCTTCCGTTATGCGCCGTTCGCTTATCACGAAGGCCCGCTCGCAGCGGCTGCACACCGCCACGACATTGGCCGCCCCGCAATGGCTGCACGTCAATTGCTGCATCGGCGCCCCTTTTGCTCAAATCATAAATTTTGGAAAAACTATTCCCTGATAAGGCATTTCACGAGATCCCCCACATACATCCGGTGGTAATCCTTTTTGGGGTACATGCTTTCGATCTTCGGGTCCAGGAAATGCCCGGGTTCGATGTCCTGGAAGTAGAGTTTCCTGCACACGAGCACAAGCCGCGCTTCGGCAAAAGTGACGAAGTCTCCCTCCGGGTGGAGCGTGAGGCCGGCGCCTTTGAGCTTGTCCGTATCCCTTCCGGAGTGGGAACCGCAAAACTGCAATGCCTTCCGGTAAGGCTCCTCGAAAAAGGAAAGCGTAAAAACATCCGATCGTTCGATAAACTCGTACGTATACCGTGTCGGCCTGATAAAGCAGAAGCAAACCTTGCGCTCCCAGAGGACGCCCAGCCCGCCCCAGCTCGCGGTCATGGTGTTGAACGACTTCGCCGTGCCGGCGCTCACGAGCATCCAGTCGGTCCCTATGAGCTTGAAGGGATTGTCAGTCAGCGATTCGGGTTTCATTTCGTGAAAATTCATAGTGACCTCCGGAGCGTAAAGTTAT
>JBGPHF010000319.1:0-2888 GCA_041484215.1 Nitrospirota bacterium | reverse complement strand
GAGCTGATCGAGGCCTTTTTTGTTCACAGATCGGTTCAGAAACGATAAGAGCGCCAGAAGGGAAAAGGTGACGATACCGATGAACAGGATCGAGAGATCTCCGTATCTCACGTGCTGCGCCACGGCCTTGCATCCCTCGGTCTGGCAAATGCTCTTGCCGAAAAATTGCATGATGATCTCCGTGAGGACGAAGATCGTCGCCAGCGAGCTTATTGCAAAAAATATTTTATGATATGTTTGTTTCGACGCCTGCATTTCGCTTGTTCAACCCCCCCGGGATGGAAAATAGACATTGCAATGTACACTTTTTTGCGGCACACTTCAACCCCCTCCGTTGTCCGGGGGAAGAAGGGACAACGTTCCCTGGTCTATTTCTTCGCTGTTACCGGAACCACCAGCACCTTGCAGGGTGCATGGCCGATGACCCGAGAAACAACGCTGCCCATCATGAGCCGCGTCAGCCCGGTGCGGCCGTGGCTGCCCATGATGATCGTACTCACCTTCCTTTTTTTCGCCTCGTCGACGATATCCCTGTACGGCTCATCACCCAGGTGCAGAAGGATCTCGCAGGTGACGCCTTCCTTGGCGGCCTTCGTTTTTATCCCCTCAAGATATTTTCTCATGTCCTTTTCGAGCTTGTCCGCGGACTGCGCATCCCAGAGTTCGACCTCGGCGTTTACCTCGATCACCAGCAGTACATACAAGGTGCTCGAACAGGCACTGGCTATCTTGATCGCCTCGTGAACCGCGGCCTTGCTGAACTCTGAACCGTCAGTGGCAACCAGCAATTTCTCGAATCCCGGTGTTGGACATATCTGTTTGGCCATTGAGTATCCTCCTGTTTTTAGAATTGAAAATCTTTTGTAAAGTATCTATTCAGATTCAGAAGCAAATCTATTGAGGAGAAACGGGGAAAGAGTGGGGAAATGGAGATAAACCTATTACTTGTTTTCTTCTCCCTTTCTCCAGATTCTCCCTTTCTCCTGCAAGGTTTTGACATCCTGAATCGTTACTTTATTTGCCGTTACAGCAGCGTTGCCGCAAGCTCCGCGAGATCGGAGCGTTCACCCTTCACCAGCGTAATGTGTCCGGCAATGGGCTCGTCCTTGAACCGATCAACCACGAACGTGAGGCCGTTGCTCGATGAGTCGATGTAGGGATTGTCGATCTGGTACGGGTCGCCGGTCAGTACGACCTTGGTCCCTTCGCCCGCACGGGTAATAATGGTCTTGATCTCGTGGGGCGTGAGGTTCTGGGCCTCGTCCACGATCAGGTACTGGTTCGGCATGCTGCGGCCGCGGATGTAGGTAAGCGGCTCCACTTCGATCATCCCGAGATCGAAAAGGCTTTGGAGGTCCTTCTTGCCCTTGACCCGGCCGGGCCCTCCCGAGGAGCCCACGAGGAAGTCGAGGTTATCGCGGATCGGCTGCATCCAGGGTCTGAGCTTCTCCTCGACGTCGCCGGGCAGGTACCCGATGTCCTTGCCCAGGGGAAACACGGGGCGGGACACGACGAGCCGCTGGAATGTCCGCGCCTCGATGGTCTTCTCCAGTCCCGCGGCAAGCGCCAGAAGTGTCTTGCCCGTTCCGGCCTTTCCCACGAGCGTGACAAGCCTGATATCATCGTTCAACAGCAGGTCGAGCGCAAACTGCTGCTGTTTGTTCTTGGCCGTGATCCCCCAAACGCCGTGCTTCACGGTCGCGATCGGGACAAAGACGCTTTTCTGCTTGCTATAGCGGGCCAGCGCCGTCTGCGACTCGTTGGCATTATTCTTAAGCAGCGCGAACTGGTTCGGGAAGAACTGCTGGTCAGCGGGATGCAGCTCTCCCCTGGCATAGAAATCGTCGATCGCCCCCGGAGGTACCAGCAGTTCAGTCTCTCCGGAGTACAGCTCATCGAGCATGATCGTGTCCGACTCATAGTCTTCCGCAGTCATGCCGAGCGCATCGGCCTTGATTCGGAGGTTCGTGTCCTTGGTCACGAGGATCACCGGCAAACCGTCATTCTTCAGGTTAAGGGCCGTGGAAAGGATCCGGTTGTCCGCCTTGGCCGCTATCAGCTCGCTCGGCAGGCACTCCGGCGACTGATGATTGAGCTCCACCCGCAGGTTCCCGCCGCCCTCGAGCTTCACGCCCAGAGAGAGCTTTCCCTTGAGCCGGTGCTCATCGAGTATCCGTGAGACCTGGCGTGCGTTCCGGCCGATCTCATCAACGCCTTTTTTGAACTTATCGAGTTCCTCGATCACGACGATCGGGATCACCACGTCGTTGTCCTCGAACGAAAAGATCGCACGCGGGTCGTGGAGCAGCACGTTGGTATCCAGAACGAATATTTTTTTCATGAGCGATCCTTTAAAAAGAATTTAACGCCATAAGCAGACAAATCCGAACCAAAACTTTGGAACCGCCAAGGCGCGAAGGTCGCGAGGGAGTGCTAAAGATCATTCAGTTGAATACCAGAAGTAAATTATTTCCTTTGCGTCCTTAGCGGCTTCGCGGTAAATTTCTTTTCCATTTTGCGATGAATTATATTTGCAACTATCCCAGGATCTCCCGTGAAGGGACCGCCCCTTCCCTGATCACCTTCGGTTCATCAGCGCTCACATCCACGACCGTCGAAGGGTTGCCGCCTTCGGTCCTGCCTCCGTCGAGGACCATATCGACCATCCCGCCGATCGCCTCAACCGCCTCCCGCGCTGTGCGCGGACTTTGTTTGCCCGAGATATTCGCGCTCGTACCGGTAAGCGCGGTGCCGAGAGATGCAAGCAAAAGCCGCGTCATCGCATTTCCGGGAACTCTGAGCCCGATCGTCTCCGCGCCGCCGGTCAGTTCCACCATCACCCCCGGCTTTGCTTTGAACACGAGGGTGAGCGGACCGGGCCAGAATTT
>JBGPHF010000318.1:0-2928 GCA_041484215.1 Nitrospirota bacterium | reverse complement strand
TTCGTGCCCGGAGGGTGGGCCTCGAACAAAGTAAAAGCCCTGGGCGACGACGGCGTCGAAGCGATAAGACAGTTCGTCCGAAGCGGCGGACACTATCTGGGTTTTTGCGGCGGCGCGGGCCTTGCAACCGAGGACGGCATCGGGCTTCTTCCGGTAAAGAGACGGCCGACTAGGGAGCGTGTGCCGAGCTTCAGCGGCCGTATACGGCTCAAGACATCCGACCACCCGCTCTGGCAGGGCATTTCAGACCCGATCTTTCACGCCTGGTGGCCGTCGCAGTTCGTGGCGGGTGAAGGCGCATCAGTGCTCGCAGCTTACGGAGATGCCATGCCTGATGCTTTCAGCTCCGACGTGAACGTGGGCGACGCTGAAAAAGGCGACGGATGGGCGGAACTGGAGCGCGCCTACCAGATCAACCTGGACCCGAAGCGCCTCATGGATGAACCTGCCGTGATCGAGGGGAGATTCGGGAAGGGGAAAGTGCTTTTGTCTCTTCTCCATTTCGACACGCCAAACGACAGGAACGGTGCGATCGTCCTCGGAAATATTTGGAAGTATCTTATTCCTAATGCGGAGCATCAAAAGCGTGCACTTTTCGGGTCGGGGAATGAGGTACAGCGGAACAATGTTGTCATGCCGGAGCTTGAAAAAGCGGTAACCGGCTTGATCGAGCTTGGTCAACGCAACTTTCTCTGGTTCTGGAAAAATCCGCGGCTTCTTCAATGGAGGAGGGGAGTACGGGGGCTGGAATACTGTACGCTGTATGTCCTGGTACATGAGCTCTCCAATTTGACGAAACAACAGGGTCACCCGGGAGCGTCCGACCTCGAAAAGGGTCTCCAAAGGACCCGAGAGCTGCTTTTGCCCTTCGTTGACAAAGCAAAAGAGCTGCTTGTGCGTGAACGGTTTGCCATGCAAAAGGGACAAATCACCTATGAGCGGTGCGACGATCCTGAGGTTCAGGCGCTGCGGGATGAGCTGTTTTCCCGAGCGAAGAGCTACGGAGGGTCGTTTAAAGAACTGCTTGACGAAATCGACAGCCTCTTGTACGGCTTGCTGCTGTCCCGTAAACAGCTGATACAGGTGCGGAATGACCGATAAAATGATCAAATGCCCGGTCTGTAAGAAGGAGACTGCATGGGAGGGCAATTCCTTTAAGCCGTTCTGCTCGGAGCGGTGCAAGCTGATCGACCTGGGGAAATGGGCGGCTGAAGACTACCGGATCCCCGGGGAAAAAGGCGGAATCCCCGACACGGAGCAGGAAGAAAATAATAACGGAGAAAAGTAGATAATTTTTTTTAAATATACTACAATAGGGCAAATTCGAAAACCTAATCACGATATCCGTCAAGAGTAACGTTAGTGACATTTAAAATAGGGTTAGTCGTAGCCAGGAGGCAGCGCTGGTATGGAAGTCAGATGTGGTAAATGCAATAAGCTTTTCCGTGTTTCCGACGATAAAATAACCGGCTCGGGTATAAAGTTTTCCTGCTCCCGGTGCGGCGATGCGGTCAGGATAACTCCCGAGGATTTCGAGCAGTATAAATTGTCCGAAGCAACGGCAGCGGTTCTTACATCACCTGAACCCAAACCGAAGAGCGCCGGGGCAACCCCGGAAGGGGTAAGGAAGGCTGCTGCAGCTCCGCCCGCATCCGGTGTTGACTTCGGCGCGGTGTTTCCGAATGGACCGGCGGCTGAGGAAGCTCCGCCGAAATTCGTCAAGTCCCCCTCTCAGGCCGAACCCGGGCGGGAAGCAAAGACCTTCGCGCCGCCGAAGCCTGAGCCCCGGCCGGCTGTTGTTTCCCGGCCCGTACCGGTTGGCCCTGCCCTGTCTCCGATCGAAAGCGAGCAACCCGCGGAAGCGATGTCGGCGGCCCCGAAGGCCGCTTCCGGCGGAAAAGGGAAAAAAATTCTGGCTTTCGTAGCCGTGCTCCTTATCATCATGGCGGCCGCCGTATTCGGCGCGCGGTGGTACTTAGGCCAACTTGCGCAAAAAGCCTCTGAAATCGTCAAAGCGGTGACGACGCCCGAGGGTTTGCAGATCAATAACGCCGCCGGCGCCATCGATCCCGTGAGCAACGACCTCGTCATCACCGGCGTGGTGGAAAATACGACGGACAAACCGAGGCCTGCCTGGTATATCGTCGCGGAGGTTTACGACGCGCAGAACGTAGTTTTGGTCAAAGCGAAATTAGTGAGCGGCAAACAGATCTATACGCGACGTGATTATGAAATCCTGACCAGGCGCGGAGCGAACGTCCAGGACATCAAAAAGAAGAACCTGGAACAGGGAGCCACCATCCCGCCCCGAGGCTCGGTGAACTTTGAAATTCGCGTCATGGAGCCGCCGGCGGCCGTCGCCAGTTTCAATGCCACGCTGCAGCCCTT
Source organism: Nitrospirota bacterium (assembly GCA_041484215.1). Lineage (GTDB taxonomy): Bacteria > Nitrospirota > UBA9217 > UBA9217 > UBA9217 > JBGPHF01. Next base: position 540 of record JBGPHF010000318.1, on the reverse strand, counting down.
TGATCCCGTACAGCTGTTCAAAGAGATCGTTGAAGATCAGAAGCAGCAGTAAGCCCATCGCGTTTATCACCCCACAACAATGGATATGGACGGAATCGTTATTCTCGCGGCATTTATTGTCGATTTTATTTTCGGCGACCCGCATTGGCTCCCGCATCCCGTACGGGGCATCGGATGGCTCGTGCAGCGAGGCGAATCTTTCTTGCGAAATCATGCCCGCTCGCCGGGTGCTGAAAAAAACGCAGGAATCGTCCTCGTTGTGTTCGTCGTAGCAACGACCTATGCTCTCACATACCTCACGGTCCGGCTTGCATTCGTTCTTTCGCCCCTGTTGGGAGTCCTCGTCTCCATCCTCATTGCGTATACGACGATTGCCGCCCGCGACTTGTCTCGTGCCGCCCGAAAAGTGTTGGCGGGTCTTTCTTCCCATGACCTCATCGGGGCACGGAGAGACCTCCAGATGATCGTAGGCCGCGATACGGAGGGCCTCGGCGAGAAGGAGATCGCCCGGGCCGTGATAGAAACGGTCGCTGAAAACAC
>JBGPHF010000317.1:0-2929 GCA_041484215.1 Nitrospirota bacterium | reverse complement strand
CGATTCGCTCATCTGGTACGGCACGTTTCACTATTATCTCGAAAACATCACGCAGGGCGCTTTCCCTTACTGGGATCCCTATTCTCTGACGGGGACTCCTTTTTACCCGAACATTTCAGGATACGGCCTTCTCGACCCTATCGTTCTCATCTGCGCGCTTCTGGCAAAGGCGTTCGCCGTCTCACCGCTCACCCTGTTCATCTATTTCCGGCTCTACCGGCTGCTCTTTTTCGCTGCGGGAGCATTCCTTCTGTTCAAGCGTCTTTCCCGCAGTGTCGTCATCTCGGTCGTCTCGTCAGGCATGCTCCTGTTCATTATCACCATGCAAAACAGCGATTTGCCGAAGATGGATTACGGATATACCATTCCGCTTGCCTTCTATCTAATTCTCCTTTTGCTGGACAATTTGGGGAACGCCAAACGATATCGTTATCTCTTCTGCCTCGCTCTGGTGACCGGGATCACTATGAATGTTTTCATTCCAACCCTTTACGTTTTCAGCATAGTTCTATTCCTGGCCGCGTTGTTTCTGTTTAGGCAGTACCGGTGGAAGGACGTGTTCAGCGCATTCACCGATAAAGCCATGCTCCTGTCCGTCGCGGCTGCCGCCCTCCTCGTCCTCATGATGACCTCGCCGCCGCTCACGGTCTCGCTCCTGGACACCACAGAGAACGGCGAGTTGTTTCCCATTGGGAAATTGGTGGACAGCAATAACGGCAGGTTCAAGGTAATGACAGCGTCCGATACCGGCGGCGATCTGTTCTTCGACAAGATGCGGAATAATGCGGCCTCTTTCCTTTCTCCCGCCAGCCTTCTCGGTTTATTGACTCCGGATCCAAGCGTGCTTCGCTTTCCGGCGGCCTGGCAAAATTCTCAGTCCTTTTACATGGGGATCACGACGGTGCTCCTTATTCTCTTCGGCCTGTTCTATGCGCGTTCACGCCTGATGTCCGCGGTTCTCATGGTCACGGTTGTCCTCTTTCTGAACATGTTTAACTTCACGGGCCACAACGGCTCGTATAACTGGGCTCAACAGCTCATGAACGACGTTTTCCCTCCCTTGCGCATGATCGACATGAGGATGAATTTTTCATCGGTCCTTTCGTTCTGCCTCTGTCTGCTGCTGTGCCTGTCTGCCTCTTCCCTCGCCGCCAAAGACGGTATCGCGAGCTTGGCACGATCCCGCTTCCCGTCGCTGCTCGCGATCTGCCTTGCTTTCGTCGCACTGAAGGTTGCAATCAACATAACGTACGGGGGGTCGGTCTTCCTGAGCCGGCACGAAAGTCTCATTCTCGCCCTGCCTCTTGTACTGGGGGCCGGGCTCGCCGCCGTGCGGTTCAACCTTATTTCCGGAAGCCTCCTGGTTTCCGCAGTGCTGATTGTCTCTCTGATCGAAATGACCCTGCTTGGCGTCGGAAACGCATCCGTTTTCATGGAGAGCGATGAGCTGTACCGCTTTTTGCGGACCAAGAACGAGTACCGCACATACGACCCGGGTCGCCTTTTCGAAGGAACGGAGTATTTTCGTATCCCCACTGTTCCGATGTTCGCTTCGCCCTTGCCGGCGTTTATCGAAACCATGATTCCGGTGAAGAGCGCCTTGATCAGCAACCCTGATATCGCGATCTTCACCACAAAACGCTACTATGATTTATTCAGCTATTTGCCGGTCGAGAATCGGCTCGTTCTTGACGGCGTTGTTTATCCGATCGTCCGGTTTTTTCCGGAAGCCGCGGCGTTTACGATCAAAAGCAGATGCGATATGCTTGACGCCTTACGCGGCGACAACCCTTTCGAGCTTGGCCAGAAACTCTATCTGGAGGGGGAAGGCCTTTGTCCGCGGCAGACAGCGATCGATCTGCGAAATATGAAGAATTTGGATGGGATCGAGTCCGGACAGGTCAGACAAGTGTACCGAAACTATTTCCGTGACATCATCGGCGCTATTCGCTCGAACCCGGAAAATTTTCTTACTACCGCGGATTCCAGGCTGCGGCTGAAGCAGGTATCGGTCAATGAAACCCGGGTGGCCGTGCAGAATGCGATCGGAGGGTATCTGCTGTACACCGACGGATGGAGCAAATACTGGAAAGCCTATGACGGAGACCGGCAACTTCCCCTCATAATTGCGAATTATAACTCAAAGGCTGTGTTTCTTCCCGCGGGGAGGCATCGGGTACGCTTCGTGTACTGCCCGGTCTATTACAAAGTAGCGTTGATCCTGTACTATGCCGGCCTTATCCTTTCAGGTATTTTTATCACGGTCGCATGGAGGCGTGAAAAAAAGTTGAACCGTGTATCGAGGCCCGAAAAAACCTAAATTGAGCTGATCTAAAGATAACCGGTGCGGCAATAAAAAGTCTTGGGTTGGTCAACTCGGAGATCGAAGGAAGAAAAACGGCTGCTACGTCAGATACCGCTCGAAGTCCGCGATGTTCAAGGCGCGGCTGAAGTAATACCCCTGGCCCATATCGCAGCGCAGGAGCCTCAGCACCTTCCACTGCTCTTCGGTCTCGACCCCTTCGGCGATCGTCTTGATGCCGAGATTCCGCGCCATCGAGGTGATGGAGGTGACGATCGATGCCGTGTCGGGATCGTGTGTCACGTCCTTGACAAAGGACTGGTCTATCTTCAGTACGTCGACCGGCAGCTTTTTAAGATACGTCAGCGAGGAATAGCCCGTGCCGAAATCGTCGATCGAGATGGCGACGCCTATGTTCTTCAACTCCTTCAGCACGGACTGGGCGAACAGGATGTCTTCCATGAACACGCTTTCCGTCACCTCCAGAACGATGCGCTTGGGGTTGATGGCCATGGCTTTGATCGTGTCCCGTACCATCTCGATGAGGCGGTCGTGCCGGAATTGGGCCGCCGACAGGTTGACGGAAATCGGGAATACGTGTTTGCCGTCGCCCATTGTCTTCATCTG
>JBGPHF010000316.1:0-2956 GCA_041484215.1 Nitrospirota bacterium | reverse complement strand
GTGCTGCGCATCCAGGGTATACCCATCACAGCCCGGATCTCGAGCATCCGGACGCGGACGCACGCGTCTATCCAGCCCTTCTTTTATTTTGTTTTTCAGGAGGCGGCGCTCAAAGACGCGCCACAGACACTATTCACGGCCGTCCGCATCGAAAAGGACCTTGTCCCCGCGCTCCAGAACCGGATGGCCGCCCGCTTCCCGAACGTGAGCATCATCGACGTGACCGAGACGATCTCCGTGTTCGCGAGGATCATGACAAGGCTTTCACGGATCGTCAATTTCTTCACGCTTTTTTCCGTTGCAGCCGGCGTGCTTATCATCGTGAGTTCCGTGTTCGCGACCCGCTACGCGCGTGTCCAGGAGGCGGTTTTCTTCACCATCCTCGGCGCGCGGCCGCGCTTCGTGCTCGCCGTATTCGCAACGGAAAACCTGCTCATCGGGCTTGCGAGCGGCCTCCTCTCCGTCGACCTGTCCCAGACAACGACTTTTATCATTTGCAAATACGCCCTCGATGTCCCCAACACGTCTTTTATCGGAAAGAACCTCGCGATCGTTTCCCTTACCGTGATCGTTGTCATTGCCGCGGGTCTGGGGGCCTCAGTCCCGGCCCTTCACCAGAAGCCCGCTGCTTTTCTGCGGGAGCAGACGGAAGAGTGAGGGGGAACAAAGTTCGGAGTTCGGAGTTCGGAGTTCGGAGTTCAGGGAGCATATCATGAAGAAACAAATCCGGCTTGCAGTCTTCATTGCCGTTGTCCTTGTTTTGCAGGGACAGCTTCTCGGATGTGAACAAAGGAAGGAGACAGCGGCCGTGCCGCAGCACGACCAGGCCGCGTACGATGGTACCATCGTCGCGATGGGCGACAGTCTTACCGCCGGTCTCGGCGTCAACGAGAGTGACGCCTATCCCGCGCAGCTGGAGCGAAAGCTTCAGGCCGCAGGACTTCACTGGAGGGTCGTGAACGCCGGTATCAGCAACGAGACAAGCAGCGGCGCGCTCTCGCGCATCAACTGGGTGTTGAAGCTCAGACCCGACATCGTGCTCCTGGAAACCGGGGCCAATGACGGCCTGCGCGGCATCGACCCGCGCGTGACGCAAAGAAATATCGACGAGACGCTCCGCATCTTAAAGAAGAACAACATCCTGGTGGTGCTCGCGGGCATGCGGATGGTCAGAAATCTCGGGGCCGAATATACCGATGAGTTCCACGCCGTCTATCTCCGCCTTGCCGCGAAACACAACGTTACCCTGGTCCCCTTCTTTCTCCAGGGGGTGGCAGGCGAATCGTCCCTGAACCAACAGGACGGCGTCCATCCCAATGCAGAGGGGTACCGGGTCATCACGGAGAATATCTACCCGTATGTTCTCCAGGCGATCAAGAGTTATCGAGAACGTCGGTGAAAGTTAACCATCGCACTCAATGGCTCGACGAAGCTATAGGGCAGGGTTGCTCTCGGCTTCCATTATCACCGTGTAAAAAAAGTGGTCGCAGAAAAGTCTATAGGGTTTCCTTCCTCCTAATATCTCCATGTTATTCCCAAGGGTATTGAATAGTCGGTCCCATGATTATTGAATCCCTCTTTAAAGCCTATATCAAAATCGAGATTCTCAGAGATAGAATAGATGAAACCGCACAGAAAAAAACCGGGATCCACATCCGAGGCCTTATCGCTGTCTCTCTCCATGCCGATGTTTGCGACCGCTTTCAGATTTTTAAGGACATCCACGACGCCCGCAACCGATGCGCGCCACAAGTCTATTCTTTCATTAACCCTATTTTCGTTTCTGACGTAACCGAGATTGATATGAAACGTCCACGGTTTTATTTCTTTCGTAGTAATGAAGACGAGGTGATAGGTGATCTTGCCGGCGCCAAGCCCTTTTTCATCGTTTCCTGTCGGAAGGGTGACGCCCGGTTTCAGAGCAAAGCTCAGGCCGTCATTTTCAGTAAAGCGCCATTTTATTTCTATAGACGTATCTGAAATTCCATCGCTTGTGATTCTTTTTTGAGAGTCGCTCGTTTTTATTTGCTGGTATGAAACGCCGAAAACGATATCAGAAGCATCTGTCATTCCGTAGGATAGAACAGGTATCGTCGGCGCCACGAAGCTATCAGTAGTGACCCCATCTTTTTTTTCATGGACATACTCGCTAATGGCCTCGAACTGGTCCTTTCCTTTCCCTTGGGTGCCCGTGTCGTCCGTAATGAGAGGGTGTGCGGCATATGTCGTATTTGACATTGCGAACAAGGCGATGAATATTGCAGATAAAGTCTTAGTGCCTATACGTATTTTGCTTTCCATCATAATTCGATCCAATCCTCTCCGCACAAGCACAACACGCGGCGCGGAGGCCGGTCATTCAGAACGGCACACCGAGAAGGAACCGGACGTCCCGGTCATCCGTCTTGCGGTTGAGACCGTAAACAGCCCCGATCGTTGCCCATATCCTGTTGCCCATCCATGCCAGCGTAGGGCCTGCCGCGTATGTCCCGTTGGTATAGCTGCCCGTCGATTCAACACCTGCCCGCAACCAGGGCGCGAGCTGATAGTTCGTACCAAAGGCATATCCATTATCGCCTCTTCCAGTGTTGTCCGCCCTCTCATAGATCTGGTTGTACGCGATATTCAATTTCCCGATGTCCTTCGCCAATATGATCTTGCCTTCATACACGCTCCCCTCAATGGTGCTTACTTCATGTTCCGCGTACAAGAGCACATCGACCGGAAGAACATTCGCCTCCGCAATGCGGTACTTGAGTTCGATATTATACCCCACATAGGTCAGGGTGTTGCTGTCGGCAGCCTGTTCGAAGACCTGATACAGGCTCACGTTCAGATGGTCAGTAATGCCGTATTCAAGTTCGACTTTCTGCTGCCAGTCGCTTGCATTCCGCGTCTGAATATCCGGCGTTGTTGCCGTATTCCAATACTCAAACTCGGCGTTGCCTTTTGCCAG
>JBGPHF010000315.1:0-2967 GCA_041484215.1 Nitrospirota bacterium | reverse complement strand
CGGGCGATCGAGAGCAATACGCCGGTCAGGATGCCGGTGGCCGCTCCGCGGTACACGATCTGGACGATCACCTTATAATAGGGAGCCCCGAGCGCAAAAGCCGCCTCGCGCAGGGTCCAGGGCACGAGCGTCAGCATGTCCTCCGTGGTGCGGAGCACGACCGGGATCATGATGATCGCGAGCGCGCATGCCCCGGCCCATCCGGAAAAATGATGGAACGGCCGGACTACGATTGCGTACACGAACGCCCCAACGACGATGGACGGCACGCTTACCATGATGTCGGAAAGAATGCTGATGACCCGGCTGATCTTTTTTCCCCGCGCGTACTCCGCGAGGAACGTTCCCCCGAGAACGCCGATCGGCACGCCGATGAGCGTGGCCGCGCCGGTGATCATGAGCTGGCCGACAAAGGCGTTCCGCAACCCCCCGCCATCGATGCCGGCAGGGGCTGGGTCGTTTACGAACAGGCTTATTTGTAAAGCGCCCAGTCCGTTTACGAGCACGTCGGCCAGGATGTACACGAGCCAGAAAAGTCCGATTGCCGCGGCGAGGCCGGAAAGCGAGAGCGCGATGAAACTTTCTATTTTACGTTTTTGTTCGTTGTTCATAGTAATGATAGGTCAAGGTCTTTGACACAGATCAAGGCTGATGAAAAGCGGAAGAGGCATGATACGTCGAAAACTTCAATCTTTGGTTTTAAACCAAGAAAACGCCCTTGCCGTATCCGCCTTTATCATAGCTCTTGTCTGGTTCTTCAGTGTCAAAGGTTCTTCTATTATCTCGAATACTTTCTCTCCGCTTTCAGAAGAAAGAACTTCGCTATCGCCAGGATGATGAAGCTCATCACGAACAGCACCAGCGCCAGATAATAGAGCGACGAGAGATACAAGTCGCTGTCCGCTTCCGTGAACTCGTTCGCCAGGCTCACGGTGATGGTCGAAGCCGCGTCCAGGAGCGACGTGGCGATCTTATGGTTGTTCCCGAGCACGAAGGCCACGGCCATGGTCTCGCCCAGGGCGCGTCCTAAAGAGAGCGCGGCCCCGCCGAACACACCCAGCTTGGAATAAGGAAGCACCACGTTCTTGACCACTTCCCACTTGGTCGCGCCGATGGCATAGGCCGATTCCTTGACCACGGCCGGCGTGAGATTAAAGGAATCGCGCGCGATGCTCGCGGTAAAAGGAATGATCATGATCCCCAGAATGATGCCGGCAGTCAGCAGGTCGATGCCCAGGGGATTGCCCTTGAACAGAAAACCGAGAAAGGGAAGCTTTCCGATCGTGCTCTGGAGCGCGGGCTCGACGTATTTCGACATGAGGGGAGCAAGCGTGAACAGGCCCCACATGCCGTAAATGATGCTCGGGATCGCGGCCAAAAGCTCGATGGCAACACCGATGGGGCCTTTCAGAAAATTCGGCGCGATCTCGGTCACGAATATAGCGATGCCTATGGCAATCGGGATGGCGAAGAGCAGCGCGAGGCCGGTCGTCACAAAAGTCCCGTATATGGTGGTGGCAGCGCCGAACATACCGGTAACGGGGTTCCAGGCTGTCGAAGTTAGAAAATCGATCAGTCCGAATTTCCCTATGGCAAGAGATGACTCCTTAACCAGCACGATGACGATGCCGATGATAAAAATGATGACGGTAAAGGACGCAAGGGCCGTAAGGGATGAGAACAGAACATCCAGGTAATTCTTTTTGTGGATAGTGGCCAATGCGCGGACCTTTCTGATCTGGTGTAATTCAAGCGCCCCTCACCCTGCCTCTCCCACGTGGGGAGAGGTGACCTGTTTAAATTTAAACTTCCTCTCCCCCTGCGGGAGAGGATTGAGGTGAGGGGGAATTCTGGAAAACTTCAACGGGCCAAGCATCACAATTACTAATGCCTGCCCCGCACACGTTCAGTTTTCTTCCTTAAATTATGCCACCCTTCTACTGCACCCCGTTCGTTTTCCAGTAGCCTTCGACCTTGGCTTTGAGCGCTTTCGGAAGGGGAACATAGATGAGTTCCTTTGCCTTGGCATCGCCGTTCTTGAACGCCCAGTCGAAGAAAGTGACCACCTTTCTGTTCGAGTCTTTTTTCTCTTTCGCGAGCAGGATAAAGGTCGCGCCCGCGATGGGCCAGGCTTTCTTGCCCGGGGCGTTGTTCAGCCAGAGATAAAAGTCCTTTTTCGGATCGAAGCCGGCGGTTGCGGCCGCGTTCTCGAAGCTCTCGAAGCCCGGCGCGACGAACGCGCCCACACGGTTTTTGAGCAGCGTATGCGTCATGGTGTTCTGCTTGGCATAGGCGAATTCCACATACCCGATCGAGTTCGCCTGCTGCTGCACATAATTGGCGACCCCTTCATTCCCTTTGCCGCCGATGCCTATCGGCCAGCTTACGGACGTGCCCGTACCGACCTTTTCTTTCCAGGAGGCGCAGACGCCGGTGAGATAGTCGGTGAATATAGCTGTCGTGCCCGAACCGTCGGAGCGGTGGACCACGGTAATCTCGTTTGCCGGTAAATTGAGCTTGGGGTTCATGGCCTTTATTCTGGGATCATTCCAGGTCTTGACCTCACCCATATAGATTTTGCACACGGCTTCGGAATCGAGCTTCAGCTCACCCGGCTTGATGCCCGCGATGTTGACTACGAGCACCACGCCGCCGATCACCGCCGGGAACTGGAGCAGGTTTGCCTTGGCCAGCTCTTCGGGCTTGAGCGGCTTGTCCGAGGCCCCGAAGTCCACGGTCCGCTCCGTGATCTGTTTGATCCCGCCGCCCGAGCCGATGGACTGGTAGTTGAGTTTCAGGCCGGTCACCTTGTTGTACTCATTTGCCCACGCGGAATACACGGGATAGGGGAACGTGGCCCCGGCCCCGTTCAGCATGTCCGCTGCGTAGCTCGCGGATGACGAAACGGTCACAAGACATATTAATAGTGCTAGGGCGGTCTTCTTCATGTGCTTTTTCTCCTTGTTT
>JBGPHF010000314.1:0-2968 GCA_041484215.1 Nitrospirota bacterium | reverse complement strand
CCTTCCGATTACCGAGAGTTCGTGCTGCCGCACCAGAAGAACGTGATCGCGGGCATCAAGAAGACCGTGCCGCTCATCCATTTCGCCCACGGCGCAACCCATTTGCTCGAAATGGTTTCCGAGGCGGGCGGCGACGTAATCGGCCTGGACTGGCGCTGCAATATCGATGAGGCCTGGAAGCGCGTAGGATTCGACAAAGCCGTGCAGGGCAATATCGACCCCATCTCCCTCTTTGGGTCCAAGGAGTTCATCAGGAAGCGCACGAAGGAGATCCTGGACCGCGCAGGCGGCAGAAACGGCCATATCATGAACCTGGGCCACGGCATCCTGCAGCAGACGCCTCTGGAAAACGCAGCGGAGTTCATCAACGCCACGCACGAAATGAGCAAGAGATAGGGTCCAGGGTTCAGTAGCCAGGGGCCGGGTATTACTTCTTTCCTGGACCGCGGACACTGTACCCTGGCCACTGACTTCCCATGTCCAATCACACCGCAATCATACTCATCGCCCTGGGCGGACCGAGGTCGCTCGACGAGGTCGGCCCTTTCATGAATGCCTTCATGGGAAGACCTGCCCCCCCTCCGGTTGTCCAGGCCGTGATCGAACGCTACGGGCTGATCGGCGGCAAGTCGCCTTTGCCGGATTTGGTTCAGGCCCAGGCAAAGGCCCTCGAAAAGGAACTGGGCGAAAACTTTCGCGTGTATGCCGGTTTCCGCTATTCCTCGCCTTCCATCGGCGTTGCCTTTGAAAAGGCCGTCCGGGAAGGCGCAAGCCATGTTATCGGGCTTTCGATGTCACCTTTTGCCACCGAGGTCACGACCGGCGTGTACCGGAGCGCGTTCGATGCCCTGACCGACGGCGACGTCAAAAAAACCTTTATCCCGAGCTGGCACGACAATCATCTTTTTATCGCCGCCTGGCAGGAGAAGGTCGCTGACGCGCTCCACCGGTTTCGCACCACCCAGCGAAGACAGTCCGTCGTCATCTTCACCAGCCACAGCATCCCGGCGCGCTACGTCACGACCGGGGACCCCTATAAAAATCAGATCGAGGAAACAATAAAGCTCATTGTTCAGGGAGTCAACCTGAACCAATGGCGCATCGCCTGGCAGAGCAAGGGCGCCCGCGCAACGGAGCCCTGGCTCGGGCCCGAGGTCGAGACCGTGCTGGACAACGCCGCCGCCGAAAAGCTGCACTACGTGCTCGAAGTGCCTGTCGGCTTCACCTGCGACCACATGGAAACGCTTTACGACATCGATATCGTGCATCGCAAACATGCAGCCGGGCTGGGCCTCACGTTCGAACGCGCCGAATCCTTGAACACGTCGAGGCTCTTCATCAAAGCGTTGGCGGATATTGCGAAAAAAGCAAACTGACTTTTTAGGACGCGGATAAACGCAGATGGACGCAGATAACGGCGAATTTAAACATAAAGAATTGACCGATCTCGCCATTAAAAGCTTCTATAAGGTCTATAATGCGCTGGGATACGGTTTTTTAGAAAAAGTATACGAAAATGCGTTGACCATAGAATTTGAGAAGCTGCATATCCGTGCTGGATCACAGCATCCCATACAAGTTTTTTATGACAACAGGATAATAGGCGAATATTTCGCCGACATCCTCCTTGAAGACCACGTCATCATAGAAATCAAGGCGGCAAAACACCTAATTCTCGAACACGAAGCGCAGTTGCTCAATTATTTAAAAGCAAGTAGTATAGAAGTTGGTTTACTTTTTAATTTTGGCCCTAAACCGGAATTTAAAAGAATGGCCTTTGATAATGCAAGAAAATGAAGATTTATCTGCGTTCATCTGCGAAAATCTGCGTCCCAAATAAGGTGTAGACTATGCAAAGAATAATCGTCATAGGCGGAGGCATCGCCGGGCTGGCCGCGGCCGTGCATCTCAAGGCAGGGGCCAAGGCCCACGGGAAGACCGTCGAAGTCCTGGTGCTCGAAAAGAACGGCCGCATTGGCGGCAAGCTCTTGACGGAAAAGCACGGCAAGTTTCTGATCGAGGGGGGCCCGGACAGCTTCCTCCCCGAGAAGGTCTGGAGCGTGAACCTCGCCAGGCACCTAGGGCTCGAGCCGGAAATGCTGCCTTCGAACGACGAATTCAAGGGGACCTTCATCTATTCGGGCAGCCGGCTCCACTCCCTGCCCGAGGGCGTCATGCTCATGGTTCCGACCTCGTTCTGGCCCATGGCAAAATCGCACCTCATCTCCTGGCCCGGGAAGCTCCGCATGGGCATGGAGGTTTTTGTCCCCCGGCGCAAGAACAGGGACGATGAAAGCCTCGCGTCCTTTGTCACGCGGCGGTTGGGCCGCGAATGCCTCGAAAAAATCGCCGAGCCTCTCGTGGCGGGCATTCACACCTCGAACCCGGACAACATGAGCGTGCTCGCGACCTTCCCCCGTTTCGTCCAGATGGAACAGAAGAGCGGCAGCCTCATACTCGGCATGCTCGCGTCGCTGAAGAGCCGGCCCCATGCCACGCTCTCCGGCCCGCCGCCCAAACCGGGACAGTCCAAGATGACATATTTTATGAGCTTCAAGAACGGCATGCAGACGCTGTCCGAAGCATGCGCCGACTTCATCGGCAGGGACTCGATCAGGCTCGGCGCGCTTGCCAGGTCAATCGAACCCAAGGGCAAGGGATATACCGTTATCCTCGACAACGGCGAAAAACTCGAAGCAGACCACGTGATGCTCGGGACCGCCTCGTATGACGCGGCGGAAATGGTAAAAGGGTTCGGCCAGTCGCTCGCGACCCAGCTGAACAAGATCGAGTGGTCTTCCTCCGCCACGGTCACGATCGCCTTCCGCAAGGAAGACGTCAAGGTCCCACTTAGAGGGTTCGGTTTTATCGTCCCCCGCGCCGAAGGCAGGCGAATCAACGCCGCCACATACAGCTCGATCAAGTGGTCTTTCCGCGCGCCGGACGACTATGTCATGGTCAGGGCGTT
>JBGPHF010000313.1:0-2973 GCA_041484215.1 Nitrospirota bacterium | reverse complement strand
TCGGAGAACTGAACAAGTGTTCCACGACCCAGTTCGATCAGTCGATCGTCAAGGCGTTCATTGACGTCCTCAAAGAAAGTGCAACGGCCGATCAACGCCTTTCTGCTTTTTCTCATGCCACACTGATCAGTTGAAAATTCCGTCGTCCGCAACGCACTCCGGCCTCAATGCTTCACCGGCTTCACGTTCCAGACTTCTTCCGCGTATTGTACGACCGCGCGGTCGCTCGAAAACATCCCCATCCCCGCGACATTCAGGATGGCGCGCCTGGACCACTCCCCGGGGTCCCGGTAAAGTGCATCGACCCGCTCCTGGCAGGCCATGTAGGACGCATAATCCGCAAGAAGCAGGAAGTGGTCCGCGCGGGTCAGCGTTTCGAAGATTGGCCTGAACCGGTCAGGCGCGTCAGGCGAAAAATATCCCGAGGCAATCATGTCAAGCGCCTTTTTGAGCTCCGGGTTCCTGCGGTATATGCCCGCCGGGTCATGGCCTTTTACCTTGAGCGCCGTTGCCTCTTCCGCGGTGAGGCCGAAAATGAAGATGTTGTCCTCGCCGACTTCGTCCCGCATTTCGATGTTCGCCCCGTCGAGCGTGCCGATCGTGAGCGCGCCGTTCAGGGCGAGCTTCATGTTGCCCGTGCCCGAGGCCTCGGTGCCTGCCGTTGAAATCTGTTCCGACAGATCGCAGGCGGGAACGATCTTTTCCGCGTTCGAGACGTTGTAGTCCGGCAGGAACGCAACCTTGAGCAGGTCGCCGACCGCAGGGTCGTTGTTCACGACCTCGGCGACGCCGTGAATGAGTTTGATGATAAGCTTGGCCATCATATAGCCGGGCGCCGCTTTGCCGCTGAAAATGACCGTGCGCGGGACGAGCCCTTCCGCCCGGCCTTCCTTGATGCGATTGTAGCGCGTCACGATATGCAGCGCGTTCAGGAGCTGGCGTTTATACTCGTGAATGCGTTTAATCTGCACGTCGAAGAGCGACGCGGGATCGACCTGGACCTTGAGGCGCATTTTAATGATGCTCGCCAACCGCTCCTTGTTCTCGCGCTTCACGGTCCGGAATTGCTCGCGAAACCGGGCGTCCTCGGCCAGAGGAACAAGCTGTTTCAGCTCCGAGAGGTCGCAGAGCCAGCCCGTGCCGATCCGGGAGGTGATGAGGGTGGACAATCCCGGATTAGCGACGTGGAGCCAGCGGCGCGGCGTGACGCCGTTCGTGATGTTGATGATCCTGCCGGGGAAAAAGCGCTCGAAGTCGGCGAAGATGGTCTTCTTCATGAGGTCCGTGTGGATCTGCGACACGCCGTTCACCCGGTGGCTGCCGACGATGGCCAGGTGCGCCATGCGGAGCCGCCTTCCCCCGTTTTCGTCGATGATCGAAAGCCTCCGCAGAAGCTCGACGTCTCCGGGCCGGCTGTGGCGCACTTCATCGAGAAAGCGGTGGTTGATCTCGTAGATGATCTGCAGGTGCCGCGGCAGAATTTCCTCGAAGAGGGCGACGGGCCAGGTTTCGAGCGCCTCGGGCATGAGCGTGTGGTTCGTGTAGGAAAACGTGCGGCGCGCGATGTCCCAGGCGCGGTCCCACTCCAGGTGGTGCAGGTCGAGCAGCACTCGCATGAGCTCGGGGATGGCGATCGAGGGATGCGTGTCGTTCAGCTGGATAGCGACCTTGTCGGGCAGCTCGTCGAGGTTGGTGTGGAACTTGAGGAAACGCCGCAGGACATCCTGGAGGGACGCGCAGACGAAGAAGTATTGTTGCTTAAGCCGGAGTTCCCTGCCCATCTGAGTGGTGTCGTCGGGGTAGAGCACCTTGGAAAGGTTCTCCGATTCGTTTTTCTCCTCCACCGCCTTGATATAGTTTCCCTCGTTGAAGTATTTGAGGTTGAAGTCGCGGGAAGCCTTCGCGGTCCAGAGGCGCATGTTGTTCACCGTGCTGGTGTCGTACCCGGGCACGGGAGTGTCGAAAGCCATGGCCATGACGTCTTCGGTCTCGACCCAGTGGAAGCGGAGACGGCCCTGGTCGTCCCGGTACTCCACGACCTTGCCGCAGAACTTCACGGGGTAGAGCACCTCGGGGCGGGGGAACTCCCAGGGATTTCCGTAGCGCAGCCAGTTGTCGGGGTGCTCGATCTGCCACCCGTTTTCGATCCGCTGGGTAAACATGCCGTACTCGTAGCGGATGCCATAGCCGTAAGCCGGCAGCCCGAGCGTGGCCATGGAATCGAGGAAGCAGGCGGCCAGCCTGCCCAGGCCGCCGTTTCCCAGGGCCGCGTCCTGCTCGAGTTCCTGGATGCGGTCGATGTCGAGCTCCAGGTCCGCCAGCGCTTGCCGGCATTCATCATAGAACCCCATGTTGAGAAGCGAATTCGTGAGGAGCCTGCCGGTCAGGAACTCCATCGACAGGTAATAGACCCGCTTGGCGTCGGACTGGTAGTAGCTCCGCATGGTCTCCATCCAAAGCTCGATCAGGCGCTCGCGCACCGTGTAGGCCGCGGTATGGAACCAGTCCCGGTGCGTGGCCGTGATGGGGTCCTTGCCCATGGAGTAGATCAGGCGGTTCGCGAGCGAGTGCTTGAAGGAATCCGGATCATTGCCGAGCTTGTCGTATGCGAAGTTGCTTTTCTTGTTGTTGGGCATAGCGCCTCCCCTCAAGACAACCTATCTAATGTCCCCTGCTCGCTTTTTTCCGCTCACTGTTTCTGATACGGTAGAGCCTCTCCGTGAAACCGCCTTCGGTTTCAAAAGCCTTTGCCTGGGCCGCGAGCTGCCGGTCGAGCAAATAACAGCACAGGTTCAAAAGCGAGAGAGCGGCATTGGCAACCAGCGTGGAGTCTGACACGGACCCACACTGACCACCACCGACAGACACGGACGCCGGCTTCTTGCCTTGCCTGTCCGTGCCAGTCCCTGTCCGTCCTTGTTTGTCCGTGTGCTTTTGCTCGTCCGTGTGCCCCTGCCCTTTCCCGTCCGTGTG
>JBGPHF010000312.1:0-2975 GCA_041484215.1 Nitrospirota bacterium | reverse complement strand
CGCTGGATCGTGGGGCTGCCGCACTTCTTGCACTTGTCCCCGGGCGCCGGAGGATTGCTCTTGATGTTGTAGATCTCCTGGCACGAGGTGTTGGAGCAGGTCCTTCGGGTCGTGAGACGGTCGAGGATCACCTCGCGCGGAACATCGATGTTCGCCACGAGGTCGAGCTTGATGTTCAGCTTGGTGAGCAGCTTGCCGAGCTCGTCCGCCTGCGGGATCGTGCGCGGGAACCCGTCGAGCAGGAATCCCTTCTCCAGATCCTTATCCTGGAGCCGCTGCTCCATAATGCCCATGATGAGCGAATCAGGGACCAGGCCGCCGCTGTCCATGTGGCCTTTTGCTTCCTTGCCGAGCGGCGTACCGGCCTTTACCGCGCCGCGCAGAATGTCTCCCGTCGAAATCTGGACCGAACCGTCCAGTTGGGTCAAAAGTTTGGCCACCGTGCCTTTGCCCGCGCCCGGAGCGCCTAAGAGAATGATACGCATGTAATAAACCTCCTCCAAAGTGTCGATAGTTGCATCAAGTCGGCTATTATCGTATGAACAAGGGGAAAAATCAAGAAAAATGTCCCGGCAGTTTGACGATTTCCCGGATTTTTTCGTCAGCGCCCCGTCATCCCGTATTTCTTGAGCTTTTCCTGGAGCGTGGACCGGGAAATGCCCAGGACCCTGGCCGCCGTTGTTCGATTGTTGCTTTCCGCGCGAAGCACGCTCAGAATATGCTCCCGTTCGAACGCTTCCAGCGTTTTTCCCGGAACACCGTCGCCGGTGGGTTCGGGTATTGCGTCTCGGCCTTCATACCGCTTTCCCAAGATCTCTCGCGGAAGCATGTCGATGTCGATCTCGGCGCCCTTTGACAACACCATGGCCCGCTCGATGATGTTCTTCAACTCGCGCACGTTGCCCGGCCATGCGTACGCTGTCATGAGCTCTCCGGCGCGCGGCGTAAAACCGGTGCATTTTTTTTTCAAGGTTGCCCTGAAGTGGTCCAGAAAGTACTCCAGCAGGACCGGGATGTCCGCTGGCCGCTCGCGGAGCGGAGGCAGCTGGATGGGAAAAACATGCAGCCGGTAATAGAGGTCCTCCCGAAAGCGGCCCGCGGCCACGGCCTTTTCCAGGTCCCGGTTGGTAGCGGCGATGAGCCGTATATTGACGGGAATATCGCGCGTTCCACCGACTCTCCGGAAGGTGCGGGTTTCGAGGACCCGGAGCAGTTTGGGCTGCACCGGAAGGGGCATTTCGCCGATCTCATCCAGGAGAACCGTGCCGCCGTCCGCAACCTCGAATAGCCCCGGCTTGCGCTCGTGGGCGTCGGTGAAAGCCCCGCGCTCATGGCCGAACATCTCGCTTTCGAGCAGCGTTTCGGACAGGACCGCGCAATTGATGTCGAGAAAAGGACGCTCGCTCCGAACGCTCCTGCGGTGGATTTCCCGCGCCACCAGCTCCTTGCCGGTGCCGCTCTCACCCAAGAGCAGCGCCGTCGTATCGGCGTTTTCCGCCATAAGGTCCACCAGGTGGTGAAGCTTCTGCGTTTCCATCGATACGCCGACGATGGGGTGGTCCAGGAGCCGGCGGTAATAAACGTTCTCGATCCGGATTTTTCGCGTCTCGAGAATTCGTCCCATGAGGCTGTTCAGTTCCTCGAGCGACAGGGGCTTGGGGAGGTACTGCTCGGCGCCGAGCTTGATCGCCTCAACGGCGTTCGCAATGCTTCCCCACCCGGTCATGATCACGATGGAGGCGGAACAATCGGTCGCCTTAAGACTCCGCAGCAGTTCAAGCCCGTTTCCGTCGGGGAGCTTCATGTCCAGGAGAATAATGTCCGGAGAAAATTTCTCGGCAAGCGTCAGGCCCAGCCGGCCGTTCTCGGCCTCCGCGGCGTCCCACCCCTGTGACCTGAAATGGTAGAGCAGCGCGGTGCGTATGCCCTGGTCGTCATCTATGATAAGAATACTCGGCATCGGTTTCTACTCAGGCTCGGGAATTGACCAACGCTTCGTTCCTGTCGGTTATCCCCCGGTAAGGGAGCTTCACGGTCACCGTCGTCCCCTTGCGCTCATCGAGCCAGTCGCGCTCCCTGCTCTCGATGGATATCTCTCCGCCGTGGTCCTCGACGATCTTTTTGCAGATCGCGAGTCCCAGCCCCGTTCCTTTAGACTTTGTGGTAAAAAAGAGCTCGAAGGCCCGGGCTATGTTTTCCGCAGGCATGCCGGAGCCCGTGTCGGCGAGTTTGAAGATAATGAATTGGTCTTCGAGCAGCAGCCTGATCATGATCTCGCCGCCCTGAGGCGTGGCCTCGATCGCGTTCCGGATCAAGTTGAGGAAAACCTGGCGGATTTGGTACGCGTCGAGATAGGCCGGCGTATGCCCCATGGCAAGATCACCGCTGATCGTGATGGCCTTTTTCTCGATCTCTTCCCGGTGCATCCCGATGACCTCTTCCCAAAGCCCGACGAGGTCGCACCTGCCGAGCGTAAGTTTGATCGGTCGCCCATAGATCAAAAGCTCCTCGACGAGCTGGTTCAACCGTTTGGTCTCGGACAAGAGTGCCCGGGCCAGCTCAACGTGGGCGGGGGCCGAGAGCTCCCGTTCGAAAATCTGGCCGATGGAACTGATCCCGAACAAGGGGTTCCTGATCTCATGCGCCACGCCCGCCACAACCCGCCCCATGGCCGCAAACCGTTCCTTGCCGAGCACCTGGGCCTGAAGCGCCCTGATCTCCGTCAAGTCCTGAAAGGTCACTATGATGTCCTGGTTGATACCGCGGTCGCCCAGGTAGAAGGTGCTCGAAAATCCGACGGGCAGGATGGTGCCGTCATACATCGAAAGCTCGATTTCCCGATAGCGCCCCGGCGAGGAATTCCAAAACGCCGTTGCTTCCGGGAACAGGTCGGAAAGTTTTTTGCCGAGGATCTCTTCGCGCCGGCAGCGTAAAATCTGCGCCCCTTGCAGGTTAATGAGCTTGACGGTCCCGCT
>JBGPHF010000311.1:0-2995 GCA_041484215.1 Nitrospirota bacterium | reverse complement strand
GCGGCCAGGGCCAAGAACCTCAATGCGATCATCGTGGATACCTCCTTCCCGAACAGTCTTGAAATGATCGCTGACGCGAGCGGGCACTTTACTCCGGCGCAGCTGCACGACGATTTGACGAAGGCGAAAATCGACAAGTCGCTGCCGATCTACATCTACCACATTAAACCGGTGCACAAGAAGAAGGTGCTTGCCGAACTTCGGGCGCTCGGGCGGAAGAACGTGAAGATTCTCCAGGAAGGGAAGACGTATAATTTTTGACGCAAATCCGAAATGCTAAGCACGAAATCCTAATAACAAATTCAAAGACCGCCTTGTACGGACATAGGATTTTTGGTTTTGAGATTGCTTAGAAATTAGAAATTCGTATTTGGTGCTTGTGGTAAGGAGAACTATGACTTGGTTTAGAAAAGATCGACCCGGAGCGACGGCCCCCGAGGCGCCGCCCAAAAAAGTGAAGATCCCCGAGGGGTTGTGGGTCAAGTGCGATAACTGCAAGGAGATCATCTACCGGAAAGAGGTGGACAAAAACTACAAGGTCTGCCCCAAGTGCGATTATCATTTTCGCATCTCGGCGTCCGAGCGGCTTCCTTATCTCGTGGACGAGGGCAGCTTTCTCGAGGTCGAGGACGGGCTTTCCCCGCGGGACTTTCTCGGGTTCAAGGATTACAAGGACAAGCTCAAGAGCAGCCGCAAGAAGACCGGCCTCAAAGACGCGGTCATCTCCGGAGAGGCGAAAATCGGCGGCAGGCCCGTATCACTCGTGGTCATGGATTTCAACTTCATGGGCGGCAGCATGGGCTCGGTGGTCGGCGAAAAGATCGCCCGGGCCGTGGAGCGCGCCATCGAGAAAAAAATTCCTTTCGTGTCCGTTGCCTCGTCGGGGGGCGCGCGAATGCAGGAGGGGATTCTCTCGCTCATGCAAATGGCCAAAACCTCGGCGGCAGTGGCGCGGCTGGGCGACGCGGGGCTGCCCTTCATCTCGGTGCTCACGGACCCGACTTTCGGGGGCGTGACGGCGAGTTTCGCCATGCTGGGTGACGTGATCGTGGCCGAGCCCAAGAGCCTTATCGGGTTCGCCGGCCCCCGCGTCATCGAGCAGACGATCAAGCAGCAGCTCCCGCAGGGCTTTCAGCGCGCCGAGTTTCTGCTGGAGCACGGCATGACCGACATGATCGTCCCGCGCAAGGAAATGCGCGCCACACTCGGCAAGATACTCGACTTTTTCGCGGATCAGGGCGATGGGTGACATCGCCAGAATATTGATCCTTGCCGGGCTGGCGCTGATCGCGGCCGGCCTCGCGCTGTTCATCGTTCCCAAAATTCCGTTCCTCGGAAAACTTCCCGGCGACATCCTGATTAAAAAAGAGCGCTTCACCTTTTACTTCCCGCCGGCGACCAGTATTCTCATCAGCATACTTATCAGCCTCATTCTCTATCTCATCGGGAAGTTCAGATAGGAGCGTCCGTTCCGGACACGGGCTTGTGAGCCACGAGTATGCCTGCAAAAAAAATCTATATCATCTCCGACGCCACGGGTCAAAGCGGCCTGCATATCCTTCGAGCGGCCCTGGTGCAGTTCGAGCGGTCTCGCGCGAAAATCCTGGTCTTCCACGACATCGGAACGAAGTCCGGTCTCAGGAAGGTCCTTGACCAAGCCAGGTCGGACAAGGGCCTCGTCGCCTTTACGTTCGTAAAAAAAGAAATGCGTGACGCGGCAAACGACTACTGTCTCAAGCACGACATCATTCACGTCGATATCCTGGGGCCGCTCATCAATAACCTCTCGTCCTATCTGCGGCTCGATCCGCTCGAAACGCCGAGTTTGCTCAGGAAGGTCGATGCACGGTATTTCAAGCGCATCGACGCCATCGAGTACACACTCGGGCATGACGATGGCCGCGGCGAACGCATGAATGAGGCGGACATCGTCATCCTCGGGTTGTCACGCTCGTCCAAGACGCCGACCTCCTTCTTCCTGGCCCAGGAAGGGTACAAGGTCGCGAACGTGCCGATTGTGCCGGGGATACCGCTCCCCGAGGAACTTTTCCAGGTCGATCAAAACAAAATCGTCTGTCTTACCATCGACCCCGAGGTCCTCCGGAAAGTGAGGCTCGTGCGCCAGAAGCTGTCGGGCTTAAAACCCAGCTACAGCGATTTCCGCAAAATCGCGGCAGAGGCCGAGCACGTCTGGGACCTCATCAAAAAACACCGGAATTGGAAAGTCGTCGACACCACGAACAAATCCATCGAGGAGACGGCCTGGGAGATCGTCCATGCCGTTTCCGGCGAAGAGCACGATGAGTACCAATAAACCGAGAAAAAGCATTTAGACACGCACTGCAATAGCGTATCTGCACTGATAAGATATGAAAAATCGTGATTCTTCATAGATACTTATCAGCCGTTCTCAGCGTCAAAGACTTACGTCTCTGTGACTGGGCGCCTCAACCCTTCATGGACCCCAGGGACTCCGCCAGGGCCTTGTTCACGATCTTGCCATCGTACGTGTTGAGCGCGCTTTTGATGATGGGGTCTTCCTGGACGGCTTTCGCAATTCCCTCTTCCGCGACAATCTTGATATAGGGAAGCGTCGCGTTCGTGAGCGCTATCGTTGACGTCCGGGGATAAGCGCCCGGCATATTGGCCACGCAATAATGCACGATGCCGTCCACGACGAACACGGGATCGTCATGCGTGGTCGGTCTGGTTGTCTCGACGCACCCTCCCTGGTCCACCGCCACGTCCACGATCACCGAACCCTTCTTCATGGTCCCGAGCATCGACCTCGTTATCAAAACAGGCGTCCTCCCGCCAGGCACCAATACCGCGCCGATCACGATATCTGCTTCCGTGATCTCTTCTTCCAGGGCATGGGCGGTCATGGGAAGGGTTCTGACGCGGCCCTTGAACAGTTCATCGATCCGCTGGAGTCCTGCGGTGTCCTTGTTGATCACCACGGTTTCCATGCCGAGCCCCACGCCCACGCGGGCGG
>JBGPHF010000310.1:0-3004 GCA_041484215.1 Nitrospirota bacterium | reverse complement strand
GTTGCCGAGCATTTCAAAAAGCAAGCCTCGGTCCCGCAGGCCGGAGGGCTCACGCTCTATCGCGAGACGCACTATGGGGACACGGTTTTGGCGTTTTATAAGCTGGAAAAAACAGTAGTCAGTAGTCAGGAGTCAGAAGTCAGAAAAAGATAAGATCGCTGTGTTCTTTCTGGATTCTGGCTCCTGGCTTCTTCCCTACTCAGGAGGTTGCATGAAGCATATCGCCGTCTATCCCGGCACCTTCGACCCGGTGACGAACGGGCACATCGATCTGGTAGAGCGGACCCTGCGCATCTTCGACAAAGTGATCGTGGCTATCGCGGAGAACCCGAAAAAGGCCCCGCTCTTCAGCCTCGAAGAGCGGATCGCCATGTTCCAGGCGGTCACGAAGAGATATAAAAACGTGACGATCGAGGGTTTCGACGGGCTCCTGGTCGATTACGTGAAGAAAAAGAACGCAGCCTCCATCATCCGGGGCCTCCGGGCCGTGTCGGATTTCGAGTACGAGATGCAGATGGCCCTCATGAACAGAAGACTCGACAATAATATCGAGACGGTGTTCCTCATGCCGAACGAGGAGTATTCGTTTATCACCTCGACGATCGTAAAAGAAGCCGCAAGCTACGGGGGCGACGTGTCGAGTCTCGTGCCGCGTGCGGTCGTGGAAAAACTGAAGAAGAAGTTCAAAAAGTAGGGCGAGGGACCGGGAGCGTTTTGACCAATACTCAAGACAATACAGTTCCGTCCGACTGCGATGTCATCGTGATCGGCGGCGGCGTAGCGGGCCTCACGTCCTCCGCGCTCCTGTCCAAGTCCGGCCTCCGGGTCGTGCTGCTGGAAGAGCAGCCCCGGCCGGGCGGTTATCTGACGAGCTTTCGAAGGAAGGGATATACCTTCGACAGCTCCGTTCAATGGCTCAATCAGTGCGGCGAGGGCAAGCTGATCGACCGGTTGTTCCGGCATATAGGAACGGACTATCCTGCCTGCCACACGATGAAGCGCATTCACCGGTATAAAAGCGATTCAGCCGATTATGTTCTTACTTCCGACCCCGACCAGCTGCGCGATCAACTCGTGCTGGACTATCCCGAAGACGAGCGGGGCATTCTGAGGTTTTTCGCGGATTGCAAAAGAATCGGGCTGCACTTCGGAAAACTGGACACGCGCATGCGCGCCATCGAAACCATGTCCTTTCCGGAGCGGACGCGGTTCGGGCTGAAAATGGCGCTGTGGACCGTCCCGATAATGAAATATCTGAGGATGACGGCGGAAAAGGGCGTCCGAAATTATTTTCAGAGCGACGGCATGAAGAAGCTGTTTCAGAGCGAAGACAGGTTCATGAGCGTTATCATGCCGATTTGCTGGGCTTATTCGGGAGATTTCCAATCCGCTCCGTACGGCGGGACAGGGACCATGACGGATTGGCTGTGGAAAAAGCTTACGGACTCCTCCTCGTCTCGCGTGGTCGTGAACCGCGGCGTTGAAAAGATCCTCCTGAGCGGCAAGACAGCGACCGGAGTGGTCCTTTCCGACGGCCGGACGATTACCGGCAAATACATCATCGCTGCCTGCGATCTACAGCACCTGTACGAAAAAATGCTTCCCCAAGGCGCGGTGCCGGAAGATGTTGTCCGTAGGATACGAAAAACCGATTTGTACCACTCCGCGGTAACCGTGTTTCTGGGCCTGGATTGCGACGTCTCCAGCCTGGGGCTGCATGAAGAAGTGACCTGCATCGTGCAGGGCGGCGTGGTCAGGGCGGACTGTTCGGGGAGCGACCCCGATAAAATTACCCTTATCGTACAAGCGCCCTCCGTTCGGGACCCGTCACTGGCCCCGCAAGGAAAATCAACGGTGATCATCCATTGCGCCGCTTGCATGGAATACGAAGCCCGCTGGAAAACGGAAAAGGATTTTGGGCGCGGGCAGGCCTATCGGGCGCTGAAGGAACATTACGCCGCTATTTTGATCGCCCGGGTGGAAAAGGCCATGGGGATGCACTTGAAAAAGCACATAGAGGTGGTGGAGGTCGCCACTCCGGTCACCTACTGGAGGTATACGGGAAACCGCGGGGGGAGCATGATGGGGCAAAAGCCCACGCTTCGAAACATTTTCACGCGCGTGGCCCATTACCGCACTCCGGTTGAAAACATTTTCGTCGGCGGACATTGGGCGGAATACGGCGGCGGCGTCCCCATCGCGGTGAAGGCTGCCTCCAATGCGAGCCTGCTGGTACTGAAGGAAATGAATAAGAAGGAATTTGTAAAACTGCGGGACATCATGGACGGCAAGGACAAGGGCGATCGCTGAACAACGTCAATTGTAATTCACCATGTTTTCTATGTTCTTTATCTGTATCTCCGCGCTTTCCCAAATCACTTTTAGCGAGTCCCCGTCAATGCTCCTCCAATAGACCCCGGTAGGCCTGTACACGTGGCTCTCCGTGGTCAAACCGTATTTCTCAACCAGCGGATCGAGTTCCTGGACCACATAGACGCGCCCCTTGGGGACGAATTGAAATTGGGCTAATCGGTTGCGGTATTGGCAAAGCAGCAAACCGTCCTTGTATGTAGTCAAAAGGCGCGAGTAGGCGCCGAGAAGGTCGCGCTCCGCCTTTGACGCCGTCTTGTTTTTCAAGGCCGCTATCCCGGCGGCAAGTCTTTGCAACAAGGTACCTGGCTCATCGCACGGCTTGCCCGAAGCAAGAGAGGCTTTCAGGTCTTGCGCGGCCCGGTTCAATTCCGAGAACTTTCCCTTGTCCAGGCCCGGTTCCGATATGCACCCCGAGCAGAAAAGCATTATTGACGACAACAAGAGAATGACCATACTGTTTTGTCTCATGCGTCCCCTTTGGACTTCAAAATGCATTCGGATGAAGCTACTTCTGCGATCTTTGTCTCATCGCCTCGTAAAGGATTACCGCCGCGGCTGTTGCCACATTCAATGAGTCTATCGTTGCGGCCATGGGGATGCGGACGCGAAGGTCGATATCGGACATGATGTC
>JBGPHF010000309.1:0-3006 GCA_041484215.1 Nitrospirota bacterium | reverse complement strand
GCTTGCCGTCGACCACGTCTTCGATGTAGCCCAGGATGATGCTCGTGTCGGGATCGTTCATGAAATATTCGATAAAATCGATTTCGGAAAGATCGGCCTTGTTGCCGAGGCTGACAAACTTGGAAAAACCGACTCCGTTTCCTACGGCCCAATCCATGATTGCGATACCCATTGCCCCGGACTGGGAAAAAAAGGCTATCTTGCCTTTGGGCAGCATGTCGGCGGCGAAGGTAGCGTTCAAATTGATCGTGGTGTTGATGAGGCCGAGGCAGTTCGGGCCGAGAATGCGGATGCCCCGCTCCCTTCCGATCTTTTTCAGTTCCTCCTCAAGGAGCGTACCCTCCTTGCCCGCTTCCTTGAACCCGGCGCTGATGACGATTGCCGACGGGATCCCCGCATCGGCGCACTCCCTGAGCGCGCCGGGTACGTGGCGTGCGGGTATGACAATGACGGCAAGGTCGATTTCCCGTCCTATCGAGGCGATGCTGGGATATACCATGCGTCCCAGAATCTCGCCGCCCGCGGGGTTTACCGGCAGCACCTCTCCGGGAAAATGGTACTGGAGGAGGTTTTTGAGCACGGCATGTCCGACTTTTTGGGGATCTTGCGAGGCGCCTACGACAGCGACGGTTGTGGGGTTGAAAAGCGCATCAAACATAATGCCTCAAGTGTAAATGAGAAAAACGTGATGGTCAAGTATAATGAGGAGGATGAGAGGAAAAAAGGCGGCAGAGATTGGGAAAAAACCCTCCCCCCTTCCGGGGGGAGGAAAAAGAGGGTGTAAACCCTCTCCAGGGGGGTGCTTTTTTACCATCAGGGTTGCGGGGAAGAACAATGTGCGCCGGACCCCGGCGCGACTTCGGGGCTGAAAAAAGTTCTAATTAGCCAAAAGCCAATTTTTCGCCTGTTCGAGATCGTCGAACGCCTCGATTTTTCTCTTGGAAAAGGCCATGACGGCCCCGAAAATGATTCTCTTCAGACCGGTTATCCCGACGACGGCGCCGGCCTTGACATAGGGTTTATTATGCAGCGTGAACTGCTTCATGCCTTCCCCCACTTCTTCGTTAAACCTCGCATTGGTCACGTCGGTCAGCGTGAGAAGCGATTTATGAGGTTTATTGCGGATTACACGCTTCGCGTCCTCGAGGATTTTCAACACCTCATCCGCGCCGCTGTTTGAAAAATCAAGAAGCAAGATGTCCCTTGTTTGGTGTTTGATGAATTTCACGCGCTCCGTTTCCATCGTGGTTCTCCTTTTGTCGTCGCGAGGGAAGTCGAATTCCTTGACCCTATAGTAAAAGAAGCGAGGGTGAACGTCAATAACCCGGCAGGGGTATTTTTGGGGTATGCGCAACGGCCGGTACTTTCCGCAGGGTCGACATGCTCCTGCTATACTTTATAAGGACGCGCACAGGAGGCAGGACGCTTATGGCTGCGGAAGCAGGGGACAAAAAGCTGGCGATCATGAAATCGGTGTATCCCGAGAAGTTTCCGATCGAGGAACGGATTTTCAGCAATATCCATCCCGGAAACCGCATCTTTATCGGTACGGGGTGCGGCGAACCTCAGTGCCTGGTCAGGGCGCTCATCAATTACGTTCGGTCCCACCCCAAGGCATTTTTCGACGCCGAGCTGCTGCAGGTCTGGACCCTGGGCGTCGCTCCCTACTCGGACGAGAAATTCAAGGACAACTTTCGGCACAACTCCTTTTTCATCGGGAACAACACCCGCGAGGCGGTGAACCAGGGGCTGGCCGATTATACCCCGGTGTTCCTTTCGCAGGTGCCGTCCCTGTTCCAAAAGAAGCAGGTGCCCGTGGATGTGGCCTTGATCCAGACGTCGCTCCCCGACGAGCACGGGTTCATGAGCCTCGGCATCAGCGTGGACATCGTGAAGGCCGCGGCGGAAAGCGCATCGCTCGTCATCGCCCAGGTGAACGCCCGCATGCCGCGTGTCCTCGGCGAAACCTTTATCAACATCAAGGACGTGGATTTCGTCATCCCCTGCGATGAGCCGCTCCTCGAATATGAAGACTCCGTTGCGGACGACATCTCCCAGAAAGTCGGCACCTACGTCGCCCGAATCGTGCAGGACGGCGACACGATCCAGGTGGGATACGGCAGCATTCCGAACGCGATCCTGGCGCATCTTCAAAAAAAGGAGCACCTGGGCGTGCATACCGAGCTTCTGACCGACGGGATCGTGGATCTCATGAAGCGCAGGGTCATCGACAACACCAGAAAGGAACTGAACCGGGGAAAGACCGTGGCCGCCTTCTGCATGGGCAAGCGGGAGACCTACGAGTTTCTCCACGACAACCCGGCGATCGAGTTCCGCCCCGTCGACTATACGAACAATCCTACCGTACTCGCGCGCCAAAAAAATATGACCGCGATCAACAGCGCGCTCGAGATCGACCTCTCGGGCCAGGCCACGGCCGAGTCCCTGGGCAAACTGTTTTACAGCGGCATCGGCGGGCAGGCGGACTTCATGCGCGGGGCCATCCTTTCTCACGGCGGCAAGACCATTCTGGCCTTGCAATCCACGGCAGAAAACGAAGAGGTGTCCAGGATCGTCCCGTTCCTGAAGGAAGGCGCCGGAGTGACGCTCTCGCGGGGAGACATCCACTACGTCGTGACCGAATACGGCATAGCGTATCTCCACGGGAAGAACATCCGCGAACGCGCCATGGACCTGATTGCAATCGCCCATCCGAAATTCCGGCAATGGCTCATCGAGGAGGCGAGGGAGCGCCGCCTCATTTATAAAGACCAGGCCTTCATCCCCGGCGTGCAGGGGGAATATCCCGAGGACCTTGAGGCGTACAAAACCACGAGGACCGGGCTCAGGATGCTGTTGCGGCCGGTGAAGCTCTCTGACGAGCCCCTCCTGAAAGATTTTTTCTATGCTCTCTCCAACGATTCAATGTACCGGCGGTTTATCTCCACGCGCACCGACATGCACCACGAGCGGCTCCAGCCCTTCGTCGTGATCGACTATACCCGG
>JBGPHF010000308.1:0-3016 GCA_041484215.1 Nitrospirota bacterium | reverse complement strand
GATATCGCGTCAGGAAAGAACCTCGCCGCCTTCGGCCTTACCGAAGCGAATGCGGGCAGCGATGCCAGCGGCGTACAGACCACCGCCAAGCTCGAAGGGAATGAATACGTTTTAAACGGCACCAAACAATGGATAACGAACGGTGGCGAGGCCCAGGTATACACCGTCATCGCCATTACGGACAAGTCCAAGGGCGCTCGCGGCGCATCGTGCTTTATCGTGGAAAAAGGCACGCCCGGCTTTACCTTCGGCAAGAAAGAAAACAAGATGGGCATTCGCGCATCTTCCACCACCGAACTCATCTTCAACAACTGCCGCATCCCCAAGGAAAATCTCATCGCCCGGGAAGGCATGGGCTTCATCGTGGCCATGAAAACACTCGACTGCTCCCGGGCGGGCGTGGGCGCCCAGGGCGTCGGCGTTGCCCAGGGGGCCATCGACGAATGCATCAAGTTCGCCAAGAACAGGATCCAATTCGGGCAGCCGATCACGTCCTTTCAGGCCATTCAACACATGCTTGCGGACATGCAGACGCAGACCGAAGCTGCCCGGTCCCTTGTTTATTCCGTTGCTCGCATGATGGACAGCGGAGCCAAGGATTTCTCCCGCGCCTCGGCCATGGCAAAGGTCTTCGCAACGGATACCGGCATGAAGGTCACGACCGACGCTTTGCAGATCATGGGTGGTTCCGGCTATATGAAGGAATATCCCCTGGAAAAAATGATGCGCGACGCCAAGATCCTCCAGATCTACGAGGGCACAAACCAGATCCAGCGCAACGTCATTGCCCTCGACATGATCAGGGAAGCGACAAGGACAAAGTAGGGTTGACCGTCGACGGTCAACCTGATTCGGAGAAAAACGCAAATGAACATCATCGTCCTGGTAAAACAGGTGCCCGATACGTCTGAAGTCAAGATCAACCGCGAGACCAATACGCTCATCCGCGACGGCGTCCCGAGCATCATCAACCCATTCGATCGGTATGCCATCGAAGAAGCGCTCCGCCTGCGCGAACAGCACGGCGGCAAGGTGACCGCCGTGACCATGGGACCGCCGCAAGCCGCGGAGTCGCTCAAAGAGGCCGTGGCCATGGGAGTCGACGACGTCGTGCTTATTTCCGACCGTGCGTTCGCCGGAGCGGATACCTGGGCGACCTCCTACACGCTCGCGATGGGCATAAAAAAGATCGGTACTTTCGACCTCGTGATCGCGGGCAAACAGGCGATCGACGGCGACACCGCGCAGGTCGGGCCTGAAACGGCGGACATGCTCGGCATCCCCTTTGTCGCGTATATAAGGAAGATAGAGAAAATAGAAGCAGGAAAAATGACGGTGGAGCGCATGATGGACGAGGGTTACGACGTGGTGGAGACTTCACTCCCCGCGCTCATCACCGTGGTCAAGGAGATCAACGAACCCCGGCTGCCGTCGCTGAAGGGCAAAATGAAAGCCAAAAGTCTCAAGGTTGCGACCTTGAACGCAAAAGACATCGAAGCCGACTTGAACCTGCTCGGTCTCAAGGGGTCGCCCACCAAGGTGGTGAGGATATTCCCGCCGACGCCCCGCGGTCAACGGGAGATCCTCAGCGGGACTATCGAACAACAGGTGGACCTGGTAGCAAAGAAGCTTAAAGAACAAGCGATGATATAAATGCAGGAAACAGGAGTCAGCATTCAGGAGTCAGAAGAAATTCTTTTCCTTCCGGTTCCTGACTCCTGGTCTTCTGGCTTCTGTTGTATAAGGAGTTTTCCGTGAGCGTTAAAGTAAATCCCGACAAATGCACCGCCTGTGAGACTTGTGTCACCTCCTGCCCCTTCGGCGCTATCGAGCTGCGCGACGGCAAGGCCTTTATCACCGAGAGCTGCACCGTATGCGGCTCCTGCGTCGAGGCGTGCGAATTCAAGGCTATCGAACGGACCGGTGAAGAGGCCGTGGCGGCGGCGACGGACTTATCTGCGTTTAAAGGGGTCTGGGTCTTCGCCGAACAGCACAAAGGCGGCATTGCGAGCGTCGCGCTTGAACTGTTGGGAGAAGGACGGAAGCTCGCGGACAAACGAAAAACGAAGCTGTCGGCGGTGTTCATCGGCCATGCTATAAAGGCCAAAGCCCGCGAGCTTATCGCGCACGGCGCTGACCTCGTCTATGTCGTCGATGACCCGGCGCTCAAGGATTTTAACGACGATTCCTACAGCGCCGTGTTGACCACCCTGGCAACGCTCCACAAGCCGGAGATCATCCTGGCAGGCGCAACGGCCATCGGCCGTTCCTTCATCCCCAAGGTGGCGGCGAAACTTTACGCAGGCCTCACGGCGGACTGCACCATGCTCGACATCGACCCCGAGACCGGAAACCTCCATCAGACCAGGCCCGCCTTCGGCGGGAACATCATGGCCACGATCGTTTCCCCGAATCATCGGCCGCAGATGGCCACGGTCCGGCACAAAGTGATGAAAAAAGCGACCCCCGATGCCTCGCGCCAAGGCGAAATCATCGACGTCAAATTCACGACCGCGGGAGACATGCGTACAAAGGTCATTAAGACCGTGGAGGAATTGACCGAGACCGTCAATATCTGCGAGGCGGACATTATCGTCGCCGGCGGCCGCGGCATGGGCAGCGCCAAGAACTTTCAGTTGCTCGAAGAACTCGCCAAAACCCTCGGCGGCGCCGTAGGCGCGACCCGCGGGGCGGTGGATGAAGGCTGGATCGCTTACTCTCATCAGGTGGGTCAGACGGGGAAGACCGTCTGCCCCAAGCTCTACATCGCTGCGGGCATTTCCGGGGCCATTCAGCACCTTGCCGGCATGCAGTCTTCCGACGTCATCGTCGCGATCAACAAGGACCCCGATGCGCCTATTTTCAGCGTCGCTACCTACGGCATTGTGGGCGATGTAAACGAGGTCCTTCCGGTTATGATCAAGAAGTTCAAAGAGCTCAGAGGCTAGGAACTATTTGGGACGCAGATGAACGCTGAAAAAACGGATCTTAAATCCACCGCTTTTTATCTGCGTTG
>JBGPHF010000307.1:0-3044 GCA_041484215.1 Nitrospirota bacterium | reverse complement strand
GAAAAAAAGGCGCTGGTGACCGTCAACTCCGTTGTCGCGGACATGCTGTACGATGACGAGCGCCAGGGCGTGGAAGAGCTTGAAAAGGAATTTCAGAAAAAGATCGTGATTAAGGCCGATCCCAACCTGCACCAGGAGCAGTACGAGGTCGTAATGGTTTAGCTCTGCGGCCTATGCCGCGACAGGACGGGCGCAGCCAATGCAGGAGCCGCTCTTCGTTTTCTTGGCCGTGAGCAGGGCCATATCGGCGGAAAGGACCAGCTGTCTGGCGCTCTGCCCGTCCAGCGGATAGGACGCGATCCCGATCGTCACGCTCAGCGAAGACTCGCCCTTCATGATGTCGGAAAAACCCTGCTCGATTTCATCCTTGATCCGCCGCGAAAAAAGAGTATATGCTTTGGTGATCCTGGTTTCCGGCAGGATGACCACCATCTCGTCGCCGCCGTAGCGGGCCGCCAGGTCGGTGCTCCGGATGGCACTCTTGATCGACTCGCCCAGGGCCGTGAGCGCCGCGTCCCCCGCCTGATGACCGTAGGTATCGTTATACTTCTTGAAATCGTTCACGTCCACGAGGGCAAGAGAAAAGTCCCGGCCGTGGCGCTCGGCGCGCTGAATTTCCCCGGCCAGGATATCCTCGAAATACCGCCGGTTGAACAGGCCCGTCAGGCTGTCGGTTATGGCCTGCTCCTTGACCACGGTGTGCGTCCGGGCGTTATGAATGGCAATGGAGGCGAAAGACGAAAGGATCTCGAGGGCCTGAAGGTCTTCGGGGGAAAATTCGCGAGGCGAAAAATCATCCACGTAGAGGATGCCGACGGGCTCTCCGGAGTAGGACAGCGGCGCGCAGATCAGCGACTTGATGCCCTCCTCCACGGCGATGGGGTTGGTAAAAAAAGTCTTGTTGGTCGTGTTGGTGATGACGGTGACGGTCTGGGCCTTCAGGATGCGGTCGGTCAGGCCGTTGCGCCTGACTTTCCACTCATGGTTCGCGATAAAACGCTTTGAAAAACCCCGGTGCGCATGGATTCTCATGGTCCCGGCCCGTGCCGTATAAAGGGCAACGCTCCCGGCCCGGGTCTTCGTGATCTCCATGGCGTTCTTCAGGATGATAGCGAGCGCCTTGTCGAGATCGAGTTGCGCGACCACCGACCGGGCTGCCTCCATGATATCGAGCAGCCGCTTCTGTTCCTTGTGCACCCTCATAATCGTTTACCCCGTTAGACGGTCGATCACGATCCAGCCCGGAACCCTGCGCATTGCGTCCTCACGCCTCCCTGTTCTTATCATAGAACCAGTAAATTGTCAATTAATCTCGTTTGTCCGATACGGACTGCAACAAGTAGCACGACGGGCGTTCCGGCTCCTTCCCGCGGCGCGAGAGTCTCGGGGTCGGCGATTTCGATGTAGTCGATCATGATGCCCCGCACTTCCGCCAGGACCTCTCGTATGGCCGACTTCAGTTGTGCGGGATTTTTTGCACCGCTTCGCACCAGCCTTTCCGCTGTTGTGAGCGCTCGGTGAATCACGGCCGCGACCTTGCGTTCCTCGACGTTCAGATAACTGTTTCGCGAGCTCATAGCCAGGCCGTCGGCCTCCCGCACGGTCGGAAGCACAACGACCTTCACGTCCAGATTCAGTTCCTGCACCATGCGCTTGATCACGGCGCACTGCTGATAGTCCTTTTGGCCGAAGTACGCCTTATGAGGCTTCACGAGGTGAAAGAGCTTGGCCACTACCGTTGCAACGCCTTTGAAGTGACCCGGCCGGATACTGCCTTCGAGCATATCCGATATGCCCTCGACAAGAACGAAAACCGTGGATTTTCCGGGATACATTTCCCGAGCTTCCGGCATGAAGAGATAATCGACGCCCGCGGACTCGCACTTCTTCCGGTCCCCTTCAGCGTCCCGGGGATACCGGGCGAGGTCTTCGTTCGGCCCGAACTGGGTGGGATTCACGAAGATGCTGGCGATGACAATGTCGTTTTGCGCTCGCGCCGTGCGCATGAGCGAGAGGTGCCCTTCGTGGAGAAACCCCATGGTCGGCACGAAGCCGATTGCTTTTCCCTCTTTTATAAGGGCTTCGGCACGGGACTGCATCTCGGATAGGGTCGTAATAATTTTCATTGGTTGCTCCGCGGTCTCCCCTAGTAAAAATCCTGCATCAAGGAAAATCTTTCTCTTACCTTGGCTGATTCCATCGGCCGAAACGTCCTGACCTGGTCCGGGTTTTTTCTATATCGTATCTCGTAGGGTTGTTTGAGTACCTGCGTCAGATGATAAAACGTTACAAAGTCGGCAAGATCCTCGGCCCAGCTCATGCTTCCATATAATGAGACAAAAGGCGTCGTTATAAGCTGCTCATAGAGCCAAAACGCGTCGGAGATTTTTATCTTAGGCCTAGCATTTCCGTAAAAAACAATGTCCTTCCTCTTCTGAAAATCATATTGCCGCGACGGCGTGGCAAGGTCGATCCAGGTATTTTTTGTAAAGGCCGTTTCGGTCGCCTTCGTTTCGTTGATAATTTTCACGCTCTTTTCAACATAGGGCGTATACGCTTCGACATAATCGACAACATGGGTTGCTTCGTGGGTAAGAGCGTAGAGAAACCCGGTGAATTTCGTTCCGCAATTTACCTCTACTTTTACATCCGGCGCGTCCCGGAGAAAACAGGTGTTTTCGCGATAGGTCAGCCATCGAGACAAGTCCGTTTTCAACGTCTCCGGATTGAACACCATGACGGCGTAGATGTCTTTTTTTTCATCCAGAACATAATCCGTCACCCCGCTTCCCCGCAGGTTGTTGATAAAATAGATTGCAGTAAGACGCTTTTGGAGAACTTCCTTGTGACGCCGGGGGAGGTTTTCAATATAATCATCGATCATGCGCAGATCCGCCTGCGTCGGGACGTACACGGAATAGTTCGCAACTCCGTCCGTCTTGTTCCAGAAGCTCACCACAAAATCGGGGGCGGGCTGTACTCTCGAAAGGATCGTGGACGCGCTGTCGAAGGCATACGAGCGAAGGTTCTTCGCCGGTGTCGAG
>JBGPHF010000306.1:0-3046 GCA_041484215.1 Nitrospirota bacterium | reverse complement strand
GTCGGTTACCAGCAATCTTATCATGAGGCCCTCCCCTGTTCGTCAGACGGCATCCGCACGGTAACCACGGTGCCCTGATTGCGCGCGCCCCGGATGTCGAACGTCCCTCCCCAGTAGAGCGCCCGTTCTCTGATTCCGATTAACCCCAGGGACTTGGCATCGGTGAGTTGCCGTTCCGTTATGCCCCGGCCGTCGTCCTGGATCTGAAGCGTCATTTCTCCGGCGTTTCGTTTGAGGAAGACGCTCACGCTCGAAGCTTTTGCGTGGCGGGCGACATTCGTCAGGCTTTCCTGAAAAATGCGGAAGATCGCGGTAGACCGCTCCCGGTCGAGTACGATTTCCCGGGGATCGAAGACGACCGTGCACGGAATGGCGTGTCTTTTCTCGAATTCTTCCGCTTGCCACTCGATCGCGGCGGTCAGGCCGAGATGGTCGAGGATGCCGGGCCTCAGCTCCGTTGCAATCCTTTTTACGGACTGCATGGTCGTATTTACGAGGTCGGTCATGGCCGCTTCCTTTTCGAGGAGCCCTGTTTGTCCGGGTGGGAGCTTTTTTCTCAGCCACGCGAGGTCCATCTTCAAGGCGGTCAAGGCCTGGCCTAGTTCGTCATGGATCTCACGGGCGATCAGCGTACGCTCCTGCTCCCGGGCGTCCCGCAGATAGGTGGACAGGTTGCGGAGTTGTGCGTTCAGCACCGTGAGTTCGGCTGTTCGCTCCCGCACGAGAATTTCCAGTTCTTCGCGAGAGCGACGCAGGGTTTCCTCAACGCGCTTTCGTTCCGTTATGTCCCTGACGAGCTCTATACAGGCGGTGACTGTTCCGGCGGAATCCTTGATGGGCGAGGCGGTATTTTCAAAGTACCGGTCGCCCTCTTCGGCGAGTACTTTCATTTCAACAACGTGGACTTTCCCATCCTTGAAAGAAGCCACCGCGGGACAATTGTCGCAGATTCGTTCACGGTTATGAAAAGCCGCGTAGCACAACGCCCCTACGTGATCGCCCAACGCTTTTTTTGCCACGGGGTTCATGTACAAGAGCCTGAAAGCCCGGTCCCGGATAGTGATGCCGTCTTCGAGGGCTTCGATGATCGCTTCGGACTTCGCTTCTTCTGCGATTGCTCGTGCGTTCAAAGAACGCATTGAACCGATGAGTCGGCTGATATATAAAAAACCAAGGAGCAGAATGAACGAAATGACGCAGGCGATGACTTCGGCGAGCAAGTCGATCTTTATTTCTTCCCCATTCATCCAGCGGTGCAAGGAAACGCCCCGTCGAAACGCCATCAGCACGATCGCGGCGAGCATCCATGCCCCCGTGATGCGCTGTTTCGTACGCAGTATCAGGCGCAGGGCGACCAACGCGGCGGCGATTTGCAGCGTGAACGACAAGCCGAGAATTATAACCGAGAGGTCCACTCTACACTCCTGCCTGAGTAACCACCGCGGAGGGAAGATGGGGTGAATCCCGCGAGCGCCGCGGATAGCTCAGAAAAAAAGTATACCATAGTTTGGGGATTCGCGTGGAGTCCCGGAAACACGGCTGGCCCTTGAAAAAGAGCTTCTTTTGTGAAATAATTCAAACAATGAAGACGGCTCGGTCCTAGTCCACAGGAGCTTTAGAGACGAGTCTCTATGCAGAATAAAGAGGAAAAAATCATGAAAGCCCTATATTACGACGAACAGAAGGGATATCAAGGAATCAAGACGGGCGATGTTCCGGTCCCGGAGGTCCTTGAGAACGAGGTGCTGGTCAAGGTCAAGGCCTTCTCGCTGAACCACCTCGATCTCTGGGTCATGGGCGGAAACTATCCGGTCACGGTACCCTTGCCGCACATCTTCGGCTCCGACGCGTCGGGGATCGTTGAAAAGACCGGGAAGGCAGTCGGGCACGTCAAGCCCGGCGACGAGGTAATCGTTTTTCCGGGGCTGTCCTGCGGCCGCTGCGAGCGCTGCGTGAGCGGACACGACAACGAGTGTGTCCATTATTCGCTCCTGGGTGTCTTGAAGAGCGGCGTATCAGCAGAGTACGTGAGCATTCCCGGAGAAAACGTAATCAAAAAACCGGAAGGACTTTCGTTTGAGGAAGCGGCGGGCATCGGCATCACCTACACCACCGCGTGGAATTCGCTGGTGTTGCGCGCCGGAATCAGGCAGGGAGATACTGTATTTGTCCACGCCGCCGGGAGCGGGGTCGGCACGGCGCTGATCCAGACCGCAAAGCTGTACAACGCCCGGGTCATCACGACCGTGGGAGACGACTGGAAGATCGAGAAAGCGAAAGCGCTCGGCGCGGAGGTTGTCATCAACTATAAGAAAGAAGACTTCACGGAAGTCGTGAAGCGGGCCACTGAAGGCGAATTGGCCGACATCGCGGTCGATCACGTTGGCGTCGCGACCTTCAATAAATCGCTCTCCTGCCTCAAGCGTGGCGGCAAGCTTGTGACCTTCGGCTCGACCTCCGGAGACGAGTTGACGATGGGCCTCCGGCATGTTTTCGGCAAGAACCTGACGATCCACGGCGTCTATGTGGGGCCGAAAGTCGCCATGACGCGGCTTTTGAAGCTCTTCCCGGATAAGCTCAAGACCGTTGTCGATTCGGTGTACGAATTCGAGGACGCGCGGAAGGCTTATGAAAAGCTTTTGAGCAGGCAGATTTTCGGGAAGATCATCGTGCGGGTGTAAGGGCTGCCGCAGAAAAAGTGAATCCCGCGACTTGCGATCCCCCAGCCTGATTAATGTCTTGAAATCCCGCATGCTTTATGAAATAATGAGCAATCCTGCCGTGCGCCTCACTGAGGAGGAAACATGCTTCTGACCATTCTGCTTATCATTCACGTGAGCTGCGTCATCGTCTGGATCGGCGGGGTCGCTTTCGTGACCACGGTGATCTTCCCCCTGATGTACCGGACCGAGGGGTCGCTCGAAAAAGCGCTCCTGTTCCAGGGAGTGGAACACCGCTTCGCGCGCATGGTAAAATGGCTCGTCGCGATCGTCGGCGTAACCGGGCTGTATCTGCTCCATGCCCGGTACGGTTTCGAAATCCTGGC
>JBGPHF010000305.1:0-3049 GCA_041484215.1 Nitrospirota bacterium | reverse complement strand
GTACGAGGTGTTCCTCGCGAAAGCGGGCAAACTTTTACGCGAAGGCGTCAGCCTGGTTTTTTTCCCTGAAGGCACGCGCTCGGGAGGAAAGGCCATGGGGACCTTTCACGGTTCGGCGTTTCGGCTCGCGCTCGAGGAGAAAGCGGCCATCGTTCCGTTGTGTGTTTCCGGGAGCGAGAATATCCCGCCTAAAGGAAAGCTGACGCTCCATCCGGGAACGATACGGGTGCGGCGGCTGCCGGCGATCCCTTGGGAGGAATACGGAAATTTGAACGCTTTCGCTCTCAAAAACAGAGTGCGGGAGCTTATCAGGCAGGAACTTACGGCCATGGAGGGCGGAGCGTGACTGCTTTCGAGCGCTATCGGGGAACGGAATTCCTTTCTCCCGAAGAAATGCGGGCGGTGCAGCGGCAGCTGTTCTCGTCGCATCTTCGGTATGCGGCGGAACAATCGCCCTATTACCGGAACGTTTTTCGCGCGAACGGCCTCGATCCCGCGATAGAGCTGGAGAATATCCGCAGCCTGCCGCTTACGGACAAGGAGGCGCTTGCCGAGCAGAACGAGGCTTTCCTCGCCGTGCCCCGGTCGAACGTCGTGGACATCGTGCTCTCTTCCGGGACAACGGGCAGGCCGGTCGAAATGATGTACACCGAGGCGGACCTCCTGCGGCTCGCCTATAACGAGGAAATATCCATTGCAGGGTGCGGGGTGACCAAAGACGACGTCGCGCTCCTGACCTGCACCATGGACCGTTGTTTCATCGCGGGACTGGCGTACTATTCGGGTTTGCGGTCCCTGGGCGCGGCCGTCATTCGGAACGGCCTGAGCAGCCCGGCAAGCCATCTGGAAATCATCGGGCGGCTGCGGCCGACGGTGCTCGTCGGCGTTCCCTCGTTCCTGGTCAAACTCGGGCAGTACGTGAAAGCGCAGGACAGGGACCCGCGCGCAACGGGCGTGAAAAAACTGATTTGCATCGGCGAACCCGTACGGGACCGCGGCATGGCATTCCTTAAACTAGGCGAAAATCTCGAGGAGCTGTGGGGCGCTAAAATCTACTCGACCTACGCCTCCTCGGAGACGATCACGAGTTTTTGCGAATGCACGGCCCAGCGGGGGGGGCACCTCCATCCCGATCTGGCAATCGTCGAGATCGTGGATGACCAGGGAAAGACGCTCGCTCCCGGAGAAACCGGCGAAGTGGTCGTAACGCCGCTTCAGATGGAGGCCATGCCGCTTATCCGGTTCAAGACCGGAGACGTGAGCTTTCTGATCGACGAGCCCTGCTCGTGCGGCCGGTTCTCGCCGCGCCTGGGCCCCATTTTGGGCCGCAAGAAACAGATGATCAAGTTCCGGGGCACGAGCCTGTATCCGAATTCTATTTTCGCCGTGCTCGATTCCTTCCCGGGCATCGGTGAATACTACGTGTCGGCAACGAGCGATTATGATTTGTCCGATATCGTCAAGGTGTACGCGTCGGTGAAAGACGCGTCCTTGACGGCCGCGGCGATCATGGACCGGCTCCAGGCGCGTCTTCGCGTTCGTCCGGAGGTGCTCTTGTCGAGCGAGGAGGACGTGAAAAACCGCGTCAGCGCCGGCAATTCCCGGAAGTTAATCCGATTCGTGGATGAGAGAAAGAGCCTATGAATACCTGTCAAAGCCGCATTTACGGAGCCGAATTCACCCCCGCGGAAATAGCCGAAGCCGTCCAAAACGGCAGGCTGCTCTCGATGGAGCTCGAGTTCAACAGCATCTGCAATTTTCGCTGCATCTATTGCTACGCGGCCGAGGGCGCCGGACGGAAGAATGAGCTTACGAGCGAGCAGTTCCGCGACGTCATCACCCAGGCCAAGGAGCTCGGGGCGCGCAAGATCATCGTCCTCGGGGGAGAGCCCATGCTCTACCCGCACCTGATGGAAATGATCCGGTTCATTCGCGGGCTCGATATGGATGTCG
Organism: Nitrospirota bacterium; assembly: GCA_041484215.1. GTDB lineage: Bacteria > Nitrospirota > UBA9217 > UBA9217 > UBA9217 > JBGPHF01. The sequence continues at coordinate 1,096 of JBGPHF010000305.1, read as the reverse complement.
AACTCTTCACGAACGGCGCGGGCATCACGCCGGAAAAGGCCGGGGAACTCCAAGGCCTCAAAGTGCGCGTTGTGCTCAAGATGAATTCCTTCGACGAAAAGCTCCAGGACACGCTCTCCGGCAGGAAGGGCGCGTACGTGCAGATCCAGGCGGCCTTCAAAAATCTCCGTGACGCCGGTTATCCCTCGGCCGACTGCTTCATGGGTGTGAGCACGATTATTTGTCAGCAGAATATCGCGGAATTGCCGAAGCTGTGGGTGTGGCTTCGGGACCAGGGCATTGCTCCGTATTTCGAGATGATCACGCCGCAGGGCGGGGCGAAGGAAAACGTTGCCATCGACATCACGACCCGGCAGGCGGAAGAGTTTTTCCGGACGATATCGGAGCTCGACCGCGCCAAGTACAATCATCACTGGGACCCCCGCCCCCCGCTCGTGGGCGGCATCTGCCTCAGGCACCAATTCTCCTGCGCCGTCAGTTCCGAGGGGAACGTGCAGCCCTGCGTCGGCGTCACGATCCCCATCGGCAACGTGAAGGAGAAAAAGCTCAAGGACATTCTGGGGGAGAGCGAGGTCGTCCAGGACCTGAAACGGTACCGCCACATGATCAAAGGGCCGTGCGGCTCCTGCGAGCATTTGAACGAATGTTACGGCTGCCGCGGGGCTGCGTATCAATTGACCGGCGATTATCTCGCGTCCGATCCGCTCTGCTGGAAAAATCTCGACAAGAAGCAGGAAATCCTCTATCTGCCCGTTGACGCGGCCCTGCTCGTTCCCCATAAACCGCCCATGCTCATGCTCGACCGGCTGGTCGAGATGAAGGACAAGGCCTCGGTGTCCGAGATGACGGTGAAAGCCGATTCCATTTTTCTCAACGGCGGCGACGTGCTCGACGAAGCGGTCTACCCCGAGATCATTTCTCAGGCCATCGCGGCCCAGGAAGGGCTGCGGAAACTCGGCTGCCGCGAGGCGCAGCCCGAGGGGTTTTTACTCGGAGTCAAGAAGCTTGAAATTTTCGGCAAGGCCCGCGTGGGAGACAAGCTCCGCATTTCGGTGCTCAAAACCGCGAAATACGGGGACTTCGGCATCGTCATGGG
>JBGPHF010000304.1:0-3080 GCA_041484215.1 Nitrospirota bacterium | reverse complement strand
CAATCAGCCCGTTATGCAAGCAGACGCGGATGCAAAGAACAACGGCTTCATCGACGCGCATGTCCATGTGAGCAACCGCGAGGGAATCGACTCCGCGCTGGCCGCGGGCATCTCCGCGCTCAGGAACGCCGGCAGCGTCATGAACAACGATGCGCGAAACGTGCGTCCGGACTGCATTCGAAGCGAGCAAGACCCCGTTATCAAAACGAGCTGCTGGGCGCTCTATAAGCCAAACGGCTACGGCGGACGATTCGGCGCGCCCACGGCATCGCGGGACGAGATACAAAAAGAGATTTATAAGCTGAAAAATGCCGGTGCTGATATAATTAAGGTCATGGCTTCCGGCCTCGTGAGTTTAAGGGCGCCCGACACGGTGACAGCGGGCGGATTCGACGTGGACGAGCTTCGTTTTATCGTGGAGGAAGCGGGAAGCTCCGGTCTCGGGGTCATGGCGCACGCGAACGGAGAAGGAGCGATCCTTGCCGCGGCCGAGGCGGGCGTGCGCTCCATTGAGCACGGTTTTTTCATGTCTACCCGGGCGCTCGAAGCCATGGCGCGAAAGAGGACTTGGTGGGTCCCCACTGCGGGCGCTCTCACGCGGGCAGCCGCGGGAAAGCCATTGGAGGCGCGCGAGTTCGTCACGCGCCTCCTCGCAAGCCATGGAGAACATATTCTTCAAGCCCATGCCGCGGGCGTTCCGCTTGCGATCGGCACAGACTGCGTACTGCCTGATCCCGGCTACCGGGCTTACTATGAAGCCGAGCTTGCTTTTTTCGAGCAGGCCGGGATTCCCCGCGATGCCGTGATGAAGATCGCCCGCGAGGGCGGGGCGCGGCTTTTGGAAATATAAGGACAGGGGTCAGGGTACAGGGTCAAGGGGCCAAGGACCAGCATTGACTTATCTTCACCCTGCGCACTGAACCCTGAGCCCTGAACCCTGGCTGTTGGACCCTAATCTTTTTCTGGAGGTTTTTATGCGAATCGGAGTGCTGTCAGGCGGAGGCGACGCGCCGGGATTGAACGCGGTGATCCGCGCGGTGGTCAAGACCGCTATTTTCAAATACGGCTGGGAAGTGACCGGCATTGTCGACGGGTTCGAGGGGCTTCTCCCGCCCACGAAAACACGCCAGCTCAATTCCTGGAACACCCGGGGAATCCTCTTTGTCGGCGGAACCATCTTGGGGACCACGAACCGCGGCAACCCCTTCGCGCACAAAACGGTCGTGGGCGGCAAGGAGATCTGCGAAGACCATTCAGCCATGGTCGTGAACAACATTAAAGAACTTGGACTTGAAGCGCTCGTGGTCATCGGCGGCGACGGCTCGCTCAAGATCGGGCACGGACTCCAGAAGCTCGGGATCCCGGTTATCGGCGTGCCCAAGACCATTGATAACGATCTCATGGCCACCTACGTGACCTTTGGGTTCCAGACCGCGGTGGACACGGCCACGGACGCGCTCGACAAGCTCCATACCACGGCGGAAAGCCACCAGCGCGTGATCGTGCTCGAAGTGATGGGCCGCTATGCGGGCTGGATCGCGCTCGAAGCAGGCATTGCCGGGAGCGCCGACGTCATCCTTATCCCCGAGATCCCTTTCAGCATGGAAAAAGTCTCGGAGAAGCTGCTCGAGAGAAAGAAGTCGGGCAGTCATTCGAGCATCGTCGTCGTGGCCGAAGGCGCTAAACCGGCGGGCGGCGAGATGGCCGTGCGCGAGAAGGCCACCGACGGATACGTGCTCCGGCTCGGGGGCATGGGCGAGATCGTGGGCAACGAGATCAGTAAGCTTACCGGCATCGAAACGCGCGTCACGGTGCTCGGCCACTTGCAGCGAGGCGGCAGCCCCTGTTCCTTCGACCGCATTTTAGCGACGCGTTACGGCGCCGCGGCGGTCGAGCTCATCGCGCAGAAAAAATTCGGCGAGATGGTTTCCTTTCAGCCGCCGGACATTAAATCCGTTCCCCTCGAAAAGGCCATCAGCCAGCTCCGTCTCGTGGACCCCGAAGGCGAACTCGTGAAGATCGCCGAAGGCATGGGAGTGAACTTCGGCAGATGAGCCTCTTCTTCCTTGCACGGGTACGTCTTCTTGCCCGCTTCATTAACCCTATGATGAAATTCGGACCCATCTGCCTTTGGATAAGTGCGTTCTTTTTCCTAGCCGCGGGCTGCGCCCCCCGGCACGCGGACGTTGCCCTCTCTCCGGCTTCACCGGCAGGGAGCAAAACCCTGCTCGTCAAAACAGTAGAATACGATCCGCACGGCCGCCCATTCTTCAGCGCTTTCCTGCAAAGCCGCCCGTCCTCCGACGGAGACCAGTTCACCGCCGTGGAGTATCGGGAAGGAAAACCGGTCCAGTCCGTCGATATTATCGTGAGCGGAAGGAACGCGGATCTGACCAGGCCTTTCGAGGTAGTTTATAAGTGGACCGGTGAGGGATTCCAGGCCGGCATGCTCATATCGGAAGGCATAGTCCCGGAAAATTTCTCGGGTTCCGCGCAGGATGCGGCGGTCTATCTCGCGGTGAAGGCGGCCCCGGTCGTTATCGGCGGCATAAGCGGCTTCGTGGTCGGGCTCGTCGCGTCGATTCCCGAGACCGCCGTTGAGTTGAGACACCTCGTCGTGGGCGCGCACGAGACGGCCACATCCTTTACCCGGTATGAATACGACCTGCTCGGCCGGCTGACAACGATGCGTATGTTCGTTCCGCAGAACGACCGGGAGGTCGTAAAAACCGCTTTTTCCTACCACGGGAACGAGGGCGACCCGTACAAAACTGAAGTGACCAGCTACGTTGAAAACAAAGTTCGGACGATCCGGTAAGGACCACGCCGGCTGAACGCGCGTAAGTCGCTCCCCTGCCAGTCGTAAAATACTTTTCACACAGCATGCTTTATTCGAGACCGGAACCGCGCAGGGAAAAGAGGGCGTCACCGCCCGATCAGGATCCTGGCATCGAGCGCCGCAGCGCCGCGGCCGTACACGCGCACGGGATTGAGGTCGATCTCCCGGATAGCGGGGTATTCGGTCAGGAGTTTTGCCACGGCGCGCAGCACGGTCAGTACGGGATCCAACGCAAGCGGCT
>JBGPHF010000303.1:0-3081 GCA_041484215.1 Nitrospirota bacterium | reverse complement strand
AGGGCGAGCCCATGAGCGCTCTTTCCCGGATGGCCGCGAACGAGCACAAGCATTTTCAGATCAAGAAGGGCGACACCATTGTCCTGTCGTCCAAGATGATCCCGGGGAACGAACGGGGCATCACGAGGATCATCAATCACCTCTTTAAACACGGCGCGGAGGTCTTCTACGAAAAAGTCTCGGAAGTCCACGTCTCGGGCCACGCGTCCAAGGAAGAGCTGAAGCTCATGCTCTCCCTCATCAAACCGAAATACTTCATCCCCGTGCACGGCGAGTACCGCCATCTCGTCTACCACGCGCAGCTCGCCGGGAAAGTCAACATCCCCGAGGAGAACGTCTTCATCGTGGAAGACGGCGAGGTCATGGAATTCACCGCCGACAGCGCCCGGCGCGCGGGGCGCGTGAACGTCGGCCGGATATACATCGACGGCAAGACCGCCGGCTCCACCGCCGACGCGGGCGTGGACACGGTAGTGCTCAGGGACCGGATGAAGCTCGCCCACGACGGCGTGGTGATCGTGATCCTCGGCATCGAGAAGACCACGGGCAGGGTGGTCTCGGGGCCCGACATCGTGTCCCGCGGCTTCGTGTTCGAGGACGCGTCGCAAGAATTGCTGGCCGAGGTCAGGGACGTGGTCCTGGACACGCTTACCCTCATGATCCCCGAGGCAAAGGGCGACTGGACGATCGTTTCCGCCAAGGTGCGGGCCAGCCTCAAGAAATTCATCAACAAGCGGATGGAGCGGCGGCCCATGATTTTGCCGATCATCATGGAGATTTAGTGAATACAACTTTGCCTCGACCCGTTTGATGCGGATTGCCAAATTCCGCCTAACGTGGTATCTTATAGCGTCAAGAGAGCGAGGTGTGTGATGGGTAAAAAAGACGTATTGATGGACGAAATAGGGCAGGTTCCCGAACCATTTCTCGACGAAGTGCTTGATTTTGTCCGGTTCATCAAAGCGAAAATAACAAAGGAAAAAACCGATATCGCTGTCGCGAGCGAGTCATCCTTAAAAAAAGACTGGCTGAGGCCGGAGGAGGATGAGGCTTGGCAAAATTTATAAAAGGCGATGTTGTTGTCGTTCCCTTCCCCTTTTCCGACCTCTCGCAAGCCAAAAGACGTCCTGCCCTTGTTATCGCCAGCCTGGAAGGCGATGACGTTATCCTCTGCCAGATAACCAGTCAGGCAGTTTCCGATCGATACGCCGTATCTATTACAGACCGTGATTTTTTAACCGGCGGCTTGAAACAGCAAAGCAACGCAAGACCGAATCGTATCTTTACCGCGGATAGCCATATTATCCTGTACTAAACAGGAGCGCTTCTGCAGGCTATGTTCGTCGAGATTGTCGATAAGATGATCGGGATTATACGCGCTTAAGCGACCACCTTCAAGTGCCGTTTTATCTGCTCAAGGACGCAAGGACGTGAATGCTTTACCGCCTCCAATCTTCCCCTTGCAATTTCACCCTATCTGTAATATTGTTTCGCCATGCCGTTATCCCTGAATGAAATCAAAGACCGAGCCCTTGCCTTCTCCCGGGAATGGGAAGGCGCGGCTGCTGAACGGGCCGAGGCTCAGACTTTCTGGAATGAGTTCTTCAACGTCTTCGGCTTAAATCGCAGGAAACTGGCGAGTTTTGAAGAGCCGGTGCGTCGCGCACGGACGCGCTTCGAGGAAAAAGGCAACAAGGGTGGGTTTATCGATCTTTTCTGGCGCGGCACCTTGATTGCGGAGCACAAGTCTCTTGGCAAAGACCTCGACTCGGCGTACAAGCAGGCGCTGGAATATTTTGAAGGCATTGCCGTCGACGATCTGCCCCACTACGTTATCGTATCAGATTTCGCGCGTATCCGGCTTTATGATCTTGATACCGACACCCGCACGGAATTGCCTCTTAAGGACCTTTATAAACACATCAAGCTTTTCGGCTTCATCGCAGGCTATACCACGCAGAAGATCATTGCGCAGGACCCGGTCAACATCAAGGCCGCGGAGCGCATGGGCAAGCTCCATGACCGGCTGCGGGCTTCGGGTTACTCCGGCCACAATCTCGAGCTGATGCTTGTCCGGCTGTTGTTCTGCCTCTTTGCCGAGGACACGACGCTTTTCGATCCGCGCGGCGCGTTCAATGATTTCCTCGAAAATAATACGAAGAAAGACGGCTCGGACCTCGGTACGGAACTTTCGCTGCTCTTCCAGGTGCTGAACACCAGGGAGGATAAGCGGCAGGAAAATCTCAAGGAAACCTTTGCCGCGTTTCCTTATGTAAACGGCAGGCTGTTCGAAGAAGTCCTTCCTATCCCGGCCTGCGACAGCACGATGCGCGAGCATCTACTCGATTGTTGCGCTCTTGACTGGGGCCGCATATCTCCGGCAATCTTCGGCGCTCTGTTCCAGTGCGTTATCGACGAGGAAGGTTCGGCACGCCGCCGTAATCTCGGCGCTCACTATACCAGTGAAGAGAACATCCTGAAACTGATCAAACCGCTTTTTCTCGACGACCTCTGGGCTGAGTTCGAGTCGGTGAAGCGCAGCAACAACAAACTCTTCGAACTGCTCAAAAAGATCGCCCGCCTGAAGTTCTTCGATCCCGCCTGCGGGTGCGGAAACTTCCTGGTGATCGCGTACCGGGAACTGCGCTTGCTCGAACTGGAAATCCTGCGCTCGGCCCGGGCCACGGGCCAGATGCACCTGGATATATTCCAGCTCGTGCAGGTGGATGTGAACCAGTTCTACGGCATCGAGATAGAGGAATTCCCGGCCCAGATCGCCCAGGTCGCGCTCTGGCTCACGGACCACCAGATGAACATGCTGGTATCCGAAGAGTTCGGCCAGTACTTCCGCCGCCTGCCGCTCATTCACTCGGCGTCGATTGTTTGCGGCAATGCTTTGCAAATGGACTGGAACAAGGTCATCTCCGCCGAGCATGTAGACTATATCCTCGGCAATCCGCCGTTTGTGGGCAAGCAATTTCAGAACGCTGAACAAAAGGCTGATATGGAACGGGTCTTTGCAAATGTCAAAGGCGCTGGTGTGCTTGATTATGTGACCGCGTGGTATTTGAAGGCTGTTCT
>JBGPHF010000302.1:0-3092 GCA_041484215.1 Nitrospirota bacterium | reverse complement strand
GGCTCCATTTCGCAGGCGCCTTTGAACTTGCCCTTGAGCTCGAGCCGCTGCTGTTCGCTCGAATGATGGTCGAACCACAGGCCGCAACCCTCCACAAAGGGCACGTTCGCGAGCACGTCGTTCTCCGTGACTTTGATCTTGCCGTCCTGGAGGTCCTTGGGATGGGTGTAAAAAAAGTCGTTCACGATGCCCAGCTCCTCAAGTAATGCCGCGCAGGCAAGTCCGTCGAAATCCGATCTCGTAATAAGCCGCATGGGGCCCTCCTGATAATCAAGCTGCAGGGAATAGGAAACCGATACAGCCCTATTGTACACAAAAATTCCCGCTTGGCAAGGCCGTTTACATGTTTTTTCCCGGCCGCGCGATCATTGACAATCAAGAAAGAAAAGAATACATTACTTCCCGAAGCACGTAAGCCTCGCCGGAGACCGGGCAACGCCCGTTTACATTACTATGAAAAAAATTATTTCAGCAGCTTTCATTCTTCTTTTTCTCTTTGCCTGCGCCAAGCCAACGCCGGTGACCAGGCCCGAGGACGCGCTCGAGCGGGTTTCGTGGTGGCGGGCCGGTATGCCGCAGGACGACCGGCGGTTCGATGACCTCGCCCCAGCCGTGCGCGGGAGCCTGGAGTATTATAAAAAATTGCCGCCCGAGACGCCCCTTTCCTTCGGCCCGGAGCGGGCCACGGCCCTCGATATGACAGTGACGCTCCAGAACTTTCTTCTGATCGTGGAAAACGCATCGCTGAGCTATGAACAGAAAGTAAGCCAGATCAAAAATGAATTTGTTCTGTACCGTTCGGTCGGCTCGAACGGCGGGGGCGCGGTGCTCTTTACCGGGTACTACGAGCCCGTGCTCCAGTGCAGGCCTTTTGCCGACGAAGTCTACAAATATCCGCTCTATAAACGGCCGAACGACATCATCGAGGTGGACCTGGCGCTCTTCGGAAACGGTTTCCCCAAGAACAAGCTCTTTGGCAGGCTCGACGGGAAAAAAGTCATCCCGTACTTTTCGCGCGAAGAGATCAACCAGAAGAACGCCCTTGCTGACCGGGGCCTCGAAATGCTCTGGTGCGCGGACCTGTTCGATATCTACGTGCTCCAGGTGCAGGGCTCGGGCAAGGCGGACCTGGGGGACGGGAACGTAGTGAGCATTCTCTACGACGGCCAGAACGGCAGGCCCTATAAGAGCATCGGCAAGTCCCTGATCGACGAGGGGCTTGTCCCGAAAAAGGACATGTCTCTTCAAGTCACACGTCAATATTTGCGCGACAACCCCGAAAGGATGTCCTTGCTCTTGAACCAGAACCCGAGCTACGTTTTCTTCCGCATGGACATGGGCCCCTCGGTCGGGAACATCGGCGTGCCGCTCACGCCGGGCCGCTCGATCGCAACGGACAGCAAGCTCTTCACGAAGGGAGCGTTGGCCGTCATCAGGACGACGAAACCCGCGCTCGAAAACGGCGCGATCAGGGAATGGGTGCCGTTCACGCGCTTTGTCGTGAACCAGGACACGGGCGGCGCGATCAGGGGGCCGGGCAGGGTCGATCTTTTCTGGGGCCAGGGGCAAGAGGCGGAACTCGGGGCCGGCGCTATGCAGCAGGAGGGAGAACTGTATTTTTTAATGAGGAAAAAATGACGAGGCCGCCAAAAAAAACGGACGTCCTCGAAAGGGCGGAGCTTACGAGAGCTTCTATTCCCTTTCTTCGACCAGACCACCTGCTACAGTAACGTCGCCACTGTTGCTCCTGAAGTTGCTCTCAAGCCGCCGCTTCCATACATTACTGCTCTTCCCGCACCATCTCCGCGACACATTCTATGTGGTAGGTATATGGAAACATGTCCACGGGCTGGAGGCGTTCGAGCCGGAAGCCGAATAGGTGAAAAAATTTCAAGTCCCGCGCGAGCGTGGAAGGGTTGCAGGAAACGTAGATGATTTTTTGCGGCACAAAGGCCAGCGCGCGTTCGAGCGTCTTGAGCGTGGCGCCGGCACGCGGCGGGTCGAGGACGATCACGTCGGCGCGCATTTTTCTCTGGATAAGGGTCTTCAGGCCCTTCTGCAGGTCGTCGGCGATGAACTCGGCGTTCGTGATGTTGTTCCGTGTGGCGTTCGCCTTCGCGTCTTCGATGGCTGAATAGCCCGACTCGATCCCGATGACTGCTTTTGCTTTTCCGGCGAGCGGCAGGGAAAAGTTCCCGATGCCGCAGTACAGGTCGAGCACGGTCTCCGTTCCCGTGAGCCCGGCGAAATCCAGGACCGTCTTCACCATGTTGTGGTTCTGCTCCCAGTTCACCTGGTAAAAGTTCCCTTCCGTGGCGAGGAGCGTCAGGCTTTCGACTTCGAGCGTGAGCTGGTTTTTGCCGAGGCTGTACAGTTTTTTTCTGCCTCCGAAGACCGTGATGCCGATCACCTCGGGCGCACGCTGTTTCAGCTCCGCGAAAAAATCGTCGAGAGGGGGCATGGCGTCATTCTCGCCGAGCAGCAGCAGGTGGGCTTCGTGGGAAAGCGTGGCGTTGATATGGATTTCCCTGAGCGCGGGCAGTCGGTCAACCAGCGCCCTTACGGCTTTCAGCACCTTGTCGATCAAGGGGTCAATGAGGAACGCGTTTTCCACCTCGACCAGATCATAAGACCCCTGCCGGAAGAAACCGATCCGCTGTTTACCGGCCTTGGCGCGCACGTTGAACTGGGTGCGGAGCCGGTAGTGGCTGGTGCGGGGAGAGGGAAGGATCTGCAGGGATATCTTCGGTTTGATGCCCCCGATCCGGAGCAGGGTGTCGGCGAGGATCTCCTGTTTAAAACGAAGTTGGGCCGGGTAAGAGATGTGCGGCCACGTGGCGCCGGTGCACTGTTGCTCGCCTTCGCAGGGCGGGCTGATGCGGTCCGGGGAGGGCGTGAGGACCTCGATGAGTTCGGCCTCGCAAACTCCCTTTCGCCGTTTTTTTATCCGAATGCGGACCCGTTCGCCGGGCAGCACCCGGGGCACGAATACGCTTTGACCGTCTTCCAGCCTCGCCAGCCCGCTGCCGCCATGGACGAGTTTATCAATCACGACCTCCGGTTGGGCGATCATCCGAGGATCTTCTTCACGG
>JBGPHF010000301.1:0-3103 GCA_041484215.1 Nitrospirota bacterium | reverse complement strand
CCTTGATAAAACCGTACTTCTTTTGCAGTTCGGCCAGTCTCGCGAGGAAATGCTCGCCGAGCCGGTCCACTGCCTGGATGATGATGCCGTCCTCGAGAAGCGTTTCCAGAGACGCCAGCGCCGCGGCGCAGGCCAGGGGACTGCCGCCGAAGGTGGAACCGTGAGACCCGGGGGTAAACGCCAGGGAAACCTTGTCCGTGGCGATGAGCGCGCCGATGGCCATGCCGGCGCCCAGCCCCTTGGCGAGCACGGCCACGTCCGGCGTTACACCGTCATGTTCGTAGGCGAACAGTTTCCCGGTCCGTCCCATGCCTGTCTGCACCTCGTCGAGCACGAGTAAAATATCATGGCGATTGCAGATTTCCCGGAGCGCCTTCAAATAGCCTGAGGAGGGCACGTTTACTCCGCCTTCACCTTGTATGGGTTCGACCAGAACGGCGCAGGTCCGGCCCGTTATCGCGCCTTCGACGGCCTTGATGTCATCGAACGGCACATACCGGAACCCATCGAGGAGCGGTTCAAAGGACGCATGAATCTTTGTTTGGGCCGTGGCCGAAAGGGAGCCCATGGTCCGTCCATGAAACGAGCCGTGCATCGTAATGATCTCAAACCGGTCCCGTTTCAAGACCTCCCGGTTGTAGCGCCGGGCTAGTTTGATAGCCGCCTCAACGGCCTCGGCGCCGGAATTACAGAAAAAAACTTTGTCGGCGAAAGAATTTTTGACGAGGGCCTTCGCCAGGTTGATCTGCGGCTCGTTGTGATAATGATTCGAAACGTGCATCAGCCGCTGGGCCTGTTTTTGCAGCGCCACGACCACGCGCGGGTGGCAGTGGCCGAGGTTGTTCACTGCCACGCCGGAGACGAAGTCCAAATACTCCTTGCCGTCGGAATCATATACCTTCGTGCCGCGCCCTTTTATGAGCACCAGCGGCTGCCGCCCGTAGGTGTTCATGATGTATTTTTGAGAGTCGGCGAGAATGTCGTTCGTAATCATGCTGTCAAAAGTAGCATACTAACCGCAAAAAATCAACGGGAAATGCTTTGTGACGATGTTCTGAGTATTCGGTGTCCGGGCGGGTTGCCATTGAGTCCTGCCTCCGGCAAACGGATGGGGGGAATAATCAGATCGAGGGAATAAAAAAAGCGCCTTCCAAGAGGAGGGCGCTTTGTTTCTGGAACAGGTGTATGTTGTTACCGATTGATTACATTTTAATGCGGGAAAGCCGAGCGCCTTCGCTGTCCGGCGCGGCTTTGACAGCCTTTTGCCAGTATTCCCTCGCGGTGCTCCGGTCATCCTCCAGATCGGCATAGGCGTTGCCGATTTTATAGTAGATCAATGCTTGCAGGTCGCTCGTCTGGACCAGTTGCAAGGCCTTGTCGTATTCTTTAAAAGCCGTTTTACCCTTTTTGTGTCTTTTCTTGGGCTTCAGCTTCATTACCGTGTTGTAGTCGATATCCCCTTTCACGATATACGCCTCTCCGTATTGGGGCCGGAGGGAAAGGGCCTTTTTGAGATATTTTTCCGCGTCCGATGACTTATCGGCGGCTGCGTACGCTTTTGCATAGCTGAGCTGAATCTCCGGGGCAGCCTTGTCCGACCCCTCAGAGGACTTAATCTCGTTCAGGACGTCTTTCAGCTTGTCCTTCCATGCGTTATTGCCGTTGTCCTTCAATTGTTTGAGGTCGGCGATTTGCGCGTCCAGCGAGCCCGTATCGACAATCAGTTCACCCGGCAGCGGCGCTTCCTGGACTCCCTGGCTGCGGGCTTCGCGCCCTTTTTTCTTCTTTTTTTTCGGCTCCTCAACGGGTATGCTTGCCGAGCCGTTGTCGAAGGGGACGAACTCAACCATGCTCTTGACGAACTGGCCGTTCACGATGTCGTTGGGTTCGGTTTCTTTGACAATGATGCCTTCTGAGGTCTTCGCTTTGACGTCCGCGATCTCGATCGTCCCCGTCTCGATCCTTTCAATGTCCAGGATTTCTCCCGTTTTGGGGTGTTTTATGATCTTGCCTTCCCGGTAAACGTTGAACTGCATTCCTTTTTTGACGCCGTTCCGCTTTCCCAAGTCGATGAGGACCGTATCGCCTTCCCGCTGCACGATGTATCCCTCGATCGGGAAGTCCCGGATGATTTTATTCGCCATCTGTACCACGAGGTCCTCCAACCTGACGGTGCTCGTGCTTTTCACATTTTCAGCGGCCATGATGGAGCTGCTTTCCACCTCGATGATTCGCGCGTTGACTTCTATGACATTCTGGAAGCGTATCACGGAGCCCGTGATGACGATCTTGGCGCCGAGCACTTTGCCGAGCTTCGACGCGCTGCTTTCGTCGACGATGCCGGAGACGCCGATTTTCTGTTCCTCGAGCACCTTTTCGAGCAGACGCCGCTCGATGACGTCGAACCTGCCTTCTTTCACCAGGGCGGTAGTGAGCCATTCCGCCACGATTTTACCCATGTCCGAGCTGTCTTGTTTCACGCCCTGGAGTTGAAAATCGAGCACGGCGATCTTCGTCTTCTTGAAATCCGCAGCGGCCGTGGATAAAAAGGCGACGCAGATGAAAGCCAGGGACAGCACGGAACTGCGGATCAGTATTCTCATAACCACCATCTCCTTAAGCTCGTGCCGTCTTCGACAACCAGCTACCCGTAGAACGTCCTTTTTTCGGCGGGACAGTTTTAAAATTAGCATATTTCTCGTGGAAAATCAAATCTTAATTCCCGAGGGGATGAGCTCGTGAAAACTGACAGGCCTGGGAAAGACGGTTTCCCTGGAGCTGCGCGTCGGACTCGGCATAATTCGTTTTTTATTGACAAAACTCGGATACTGTTTTATTATCAATTTTACTTTTTAAATTGCGTGGTTAGATGATTATTCCTTGAAAAAAGAAAGAGATCGGGCAATAGTCATCAGTCAATAGTTTTGAATCTTGCTTCCCGCAAGCAACCCTCAACTCTTAAAATCATTCTGAAGGGGACTTCATCATTGGCTAAACAGTCCATCAACGTCGGCATCATTGGCTTCGGCACGGTCGGCACCGGCACCGCGCGCATTCTGACCGAAAACGCCGACATCATTAAACGGAGGCTCGGCGCTCCGGT
>JBGPHF010000300.1:0-3123 GCA_041484215.1 Nitrospirota bacterium | reverse complement strand
GCTCGTTCAGATGAGCCGTGAAATACAAGGTGTGCGTCCCGCGGTAATTTCCCCCGAGTTGAAAGATAAGCTGGAGGGGTACCGGGGGTTTCGTCATGTTGTTCGCCATGTCTACTCCTACCATTTGAATCCCGCCAAAATCAAATCGCTGGTCGATCTTTTTCCCGAAACGCTCAAGGAAGCCGATGCCGCGCTTACGGCTTTTGCCGAATTTCTGCGAAATGCGGCTTGATGCCGCATTGGGTTGAAGGAACTCTATGAAATCATGGGGCCAGGTCTATAATGTTGGACTTTTGAAATGACTCCATTTGATACAACAAACAGCGGTTTCCCTCCAAGCATAATATCTGTGGGGTCGCAATAGTGACGACAGGCATGCTGGAATCGTACGACATCGTGATCATCGGGGCGGGTCCCGCCGGTCTGCAATGCGCAATCACTCTCGGGGGATCGGGAATGACCGTGCTGCTCGTCGAGAAAAAGCCCGTAGTGGGCCCGAAGGTATGCGCCGGGGGGCTCACGGCCCTGAACGAGAGCTTTGCTCTTCCCCTGGACCAGACCCGCTCGTTCAACAGGCAATATATCGTGCTGAACGGCAAAGAGCGCGTCATACCCCTTGCGAGACCGATCAGGACCATCGACCGGGTCGATCTCGGCCGCTTTCAACTGGACAGGGTCCTCGCCTACGAGAATATTCACATTGCAATCAATACCTCCGTCGTCTCGATCGCTCAGGACCAGCTCCGCCTGGCGGACGAAAGGATTGTCCGTTACCGGCATCTCGTGGGCGCCGACGGTTCGCTATCTATGGTGCGGCGGTCCCTGAAGCTCGAAAGCAAGTTTTATGTCGGTATGCAGTACAGTATCCCCGGGAACTACGAGCGGATGGTATGGTTTTTTGAACCGTCGCAGATCAAAAGCGGCTATGCCTGGATCATTCCCCACAGGACGTACGCTTCGGCGGGCGTCTTTTTCGACCCGGCGCGGGTGACCGCCAAAAAAGCCGCTGGAGCACTCCGTCTCTTTCTTGACCGATACGGGATGGAGTACCGGAATGCACGGTTGGAAGCGGCGCCCATAAACTGCCTCTATCGAGGAGCAGAGTTCGGGAACCTGTTCCTCGCGGGCGACGCAGCGGGGCTTGCTTCGGCGATCACGGGTGAGGGGATCGCCTACGCGCTCGCGAGCGGCGAGTTCGTTGCACAGCGCATCGTGGACCCTTCCTGCACGTCATTGAATTTCGACAGGCTGCTCCGCCACAAAAAAACGCAGGAGAAAGTCCTATCGTTGTTCGACAGCGCGCCATTTTTCCAGTCGGCGCTCTTCCATATATTTTTCACGCTTGCGAAAAGCCCGAGGATCCAGAAATATATTGCTTGATGAGATCGTCAGAGAAAAGTTTTTTCGTAAAACAATGGGGCCAGGTCTATAATGTTAGGCTTTTGGAACGGGTCTCGGAATAGACGAAACAGAGCTAATATTGCCGTATCCTTATGAGATGTTGTTTTCAACGCGCCGGGAACCTGTTATAATACTGATGAAATAATCGCAGGAGGTGTCTTATGGACTGGAAAGACCGTATTACTATTGACCAGACGGTGCTCGTGGGAAAACCGGTCATCAAAGGAACGCGCATCGCCGTCGAGTTCGTAATTGACTTGCTGGCACAGGGCAGGGCCGAGCCGGAAATTCTGAGAAACTATCCCGGCCTCACACACGAAGACATCCTTGCATGCCTGAAGTACGCCGGCGAAACGCTTCACGCTGAAAAGGTCTTCCCGCTGCACGCGGTATCATGAAATTCCTCGCCAATGAAAACGTGGCCGGTGACGCCGTTATCGCGTTGCGAGAGAAAGGTCATGATGTCGCCTGGATCAGGACTGACGCGCCAGGCAGTAAAGACGAGGATGTCCTCGCCCGCGCAATGGCCGAGCATCGGATACTGATCACATTCGATAAGGACTTCGGCGAATTGGCGTTTCGCTCGCACCTTCTGCCACCTGCGGCGTTGTCTTGTTCCGCATACCCGCTCCTTCATCATCGTTCGTCGCCAATGCAGTAGTTGCCGCGATTGAATCACGTTCAGACTGGACCGGTCATTTCTCTGTGGTCGAGGAAAATAGGATTCGAATGAGGGAGTTGTAATTGCCGTTTCCGGATCCATGCGTCATCCCGCCGTGCATGAAGCTCCGGAGAAGTATCGGGCGGGACAAAAGAAAACCCCATAGGCCCGTCATGCCGCGGGCCTCAGCTTACTGACCAGCTCGATCGACAATACGTATCTCCCCTTTTCCTCCTGCCGCACCTGCTGGTAAAAAGCGCACTCCCCGCAATTTTCGCATTTTTTCGCAAAGCTCCCCTGGACCTCGTTGCCGCAGAGGGTCCCCGCGACGACCCAGCACGCCCTGCCTGCGCGTATCCCGCCATGGATGCCGTCCAGCCTGTCTTCCTTTGCGGCGGGACACGTGCCGAGATGGCGATTGACGCCTTCCGGTTCTCTCCCGCAGTTCATGACTTCCCAACAATTCTTCTTCATGTTTGTGTTCTCCCGGATGTGAAATGTCTGTAACTTCCTGCCCTAAGGTGTGTTCGGCAGCGGTGATGCTTTCTGTGCGACGTTACTTATATAACTGATATCACGGGTACAGTAAATACCCTGCCAGGGGTAATTATGGGGTAGTGCAAAACGAATCGGCATTCTCTCTTGTCCGAATCCTGTTGCGGTTGCGAAATATTTCTGCAGTCGTTGTGCGCTCTCGCCAAGATATTGCCGAATGTTGCTATAATTAAGGCAACAGCTTTTCCGGAGGAGGCTTTTGTGAAAAAAATAGCGATTAACGGCCTCGGCCGCATCGGCCGCTTGGTGCTTCGCCAGTATGCGGCGGACCCGCCGAAGAACGTCTCACTTATTGCCATCAATAGTCCTGCTCCGATCGAAGAACTGATCTACCTGATCAAGTACGATTCCGTCCACGGCCGCGCCCCCTTCGAGCTTAAAGCAGGGCCGGATTATCTGGAATTCGGCCCCCACCGGATCGCGGTTTCCCACGAGAAAGACCCGGAACAACTGCCCTGGAAAGCGCTCGGCGTGGACTTCGTGCTCGAGTGCACGGGCCTGTTCCG
>JBGPHF010000299.1:0-3131 GCA_041484215.1 Nitrospirota bacterium | reverse complement strand
TGTTCATCAACGCGCCCGTCGCTCGTTCCGGAGAGCCGAGCCAGATGCGGATCACGCAGTTCGACCTTACGGATTTCCCGGCAATCAAAGCCTACGTCTCCATCCTGGACAAGGAAGGCAAACCGGTGCGGGGTCTCGATCAGCGGATCGTGTCGCTAAAGGAGAACGGTGCGCCTGCGAATATTCGGGAAATGAGGATGGTCGGGACCAAGGGAACGAGCGAGCCTCTTTCCATCGCGCTTGTGATCGATCAGAGCGGTTCCATGGCCGGTGACAAACTGGCGCGGGCCAAGGAGTCCGTCCTTAGATTCCTGTCGCTCATGGAAAAAGGCGACCAGGCCGCGGTTTTCGCTTTCAGCGACAAAGTGAGCGAGCTTGCGCCGCTGACCGGCAACGTCGAGTCCCTCCGAACCGCTGTCGCTTCGATTGAGGCTGGCGGGCATACGGCGTTTTATGACGCGGTTGTGTGGGGCGTGGATTCTCTTAAAAACGTGAAAGGCAGAAAGGCCGTGATCGTGCTGACCGACGGGATCGCCAACCGCGGCATGTTCGACATCGATAAGGCCATTGCCGCGGGGTTCAAGTCCTACATCCCGGTCTACACGATCGGCCTGGGAGAAGACGTCCGCACCGCGCGGCTCGAACGGATCGCCGGGGAAACGGGCGGGACCTATTTCTTCACGCCCTCGGCAGAAGGACTGGCCTCGATCTACGAGACCATCAGCAGCAGGATCAAGAACGAGTATATGATCAGCTTTGACACGGACCAGCGCGGAGAGTACCTCAGAAACGTGTTGCTTGCTATAAAAGGAGGACCAACGGTGGAACGCGCTTACTTCCAGCCGCAAGCATCGCTCTTCGGCGCGGCAGGAAAGCCGCCTCTCTGGGCTTATCTGATCCCGCTCGCGGGTCTTGCGGGGCTCATGGCGATATCGCTCAGGAAGATGGAGGTCAGGTATGAGACGGCGCATCTGAGTCTTGTTCGCGGCAGGGGCACGAAAAAGGACATCGACTTGCGGGACACCGTTTCCATCGGCAGGAACGAAGGAAACACGATCGGGCTCCTGAACGACGAACGCATCGCGGGGCAGCATGCCGAGTTTCTTCGCGAAGGCGGACGCTACATCGTCGAAGACAAAGGGTCGGAAACCGGTACGTTCGTAAACAAACGGAAGGTTACGGGCAGACTGGCGCTTCATGACGGCGACGTAATCGACGTGGGAAAAGCGACTATCGTATTCAGCGAGGGTGGCGTGGATACGTGCAAGGACTGCGGAGAACCGATGCGGCTGGACGCGAAGTTCTGTTCGCGGTGCGGGCTAAAGGCGGCGTGATGGAATAAATATTATTGGACGCAGATAAAATCGGATGAACGCGGATAAAGAGAAGAAAAAAAACGAATCACAGTTATGTCAAGACGCTTCTTATCCCAAGATTAGATTTTATCTGCGAGAATCTGCGTTCATCTGCGGCCAATCGCATTTCGAAAGCAGGTTGTTCAAATGAAAAAGCTGCTCAAAAAAAGATACGAAATACTGAGCGTCCTCGGCAGGGGCGGGATGGGGTGCGTGTACAAAGTCGCGGACCGGGCGCGGGGAGGGGAAATCCTGGCTGCCAAGGAACTCCGGGTCGGCAATGTGGCGACAACGAAGCTCCAGGAGGCCATTGTCCAGTTCCGGACCGAGGCGCGGATCCTCTCGCAGCTTACCCATCCGAACATTCCAAAAATCCATGAGTACTTTTCGGTGCGCGGCACGTACTACATCGTTATGGAATTTATCGACGGCCGTACGCTCGAACATATCCTCGCGAAGCGAAACGGGAAGCCTGTGGACGAGCTCGTTGCGCTTTCCTGGGCACTTCAGATATGCCGCGCCATGCACTTCCTGAACGTGCAGAGACCCCGGCCAATCGTGTTTCGCGACCTGAAACCCTCGAACATCATGATCAGCCGCGACGGGAGGGTGAAACTCATCGACTTCGGTATCGCCCGCTTCTTCAAGGAGGAAAAGATCGAGGACACCTTCGTGTACGGAACGCCGGGCTATGCCGCGCCGGAGCAGTACGGGACCGGCCAGACCGACGTGCGTTCGGACATTTTCTCACTCGGCGCCACCCTGCATCACGCGCTCACCGGCAGGAGCCCGTCATTGAGCCCGCTTGATTTCCCCGAGCCCCGGCTGCTGAATCCCGGGCTCACCCGGGAGACCGCGGCAATCATAAAAAAAGCGCTCGAACCGAATATGGACAAACGGTTCCAGAGCGCGCTGGAGATGAAACAGGCGGTGCATACGGTATTGCTCGACCTGACCGCTCCGGTCGCGGGAATAAAAAAAATTATTTACGCAAAACCCGGAAAAGCCATCAGGCTTCCGTGGTGGAGAAAAACCTCTTGGGTAAGCGTGCCGGTGATGACCTTGGGCTTAAGCGGAACAACCGGGACCCTGTCGACTGCGGACCGCTGGCTCAGGCCGAAGCCGCGCGTATACGGCCCGGACACCGCGAGGCTGCTCTTTCGCGTGGAAAGCGGGATGCTGAGGCCGGGCCGCACGTACAGGTCTGAAATCACGGTAAGGACCGACGCGGGAGCGCTGAATTCCAGTCTTCTGTTCAAGAGGCCGTGGCCGTGGGCGCTTATCGAGGCGGTGGTGTTGGCTGCGGTCATTGCGGCTGCAATCGTAGTAAGGTAATCTCCTGGTTAGTGAGGCAAGCCTTCATTCCTTTGCAGTTGTCATCTTGTACTTCTTCATTTTTTCGTAAAGCGTCGAATAAGCGATGCCGAGGACCTTTGCCGCCTCGGTCTTGTTTCCCCCAACCGATTTGAGCGTCGCATGGATCGCCGCTTTTTCGATTTCCTCAAGAGTCTTGCCGCTCAATCCGTCCAGGGTCTCTGATTTTTTTCCATGAGAGAGGAAGAGGTCCTTCGCTTCGATGCGTGTTCCGTCGCAGAGGGCCGCGGCGCGTCCGAGGACGTTCTTGAGCTCCCGCACGTTGCCCGGCCAGGGGTAGGACCGGAGGGCCTCCGCGGCCTCGGGTGAAAGCCCCTTGAGCTTCCTGCCGATTTCATGGGAAAGGTCGGAGAGGAGCTTGGCGGAGATCGGTTCGATGTCCTCGGGACGTTTCCGCAGCGG
>JBGPHF010000298.1:0-3138 GCA_041484215.1 Nitrospirota bacterium | reverse complement strand
GGCTTGATCGTGGGTGAAAGGTAGGGGGGCTCCTTGAGCCGGATTCGTTCTTTACGCGTTTCCCCGCCCGTCAGGATGTCGAGTACCAGCTGGTTGCCGAGGACCGCGCCCTTGATCTCCATTGAGCTTGCTTCGGATTTCATCGTGAAGGTGAAGTACTTGAGCAGAAAGTTTCTGGTCGTGTAGCTGTCGATGGAGGTTTTGACGCGCTGCACCGAACCCAAAAGGAGAAGGTCGAGCTCGGATTCCTCCGTCAGATGGTAGGTGTCGGCCTCGCGCAGGATCCGGGTGTGGGCATAGCCTATTTTCCGGTCTTTCTGATAGATGCCGGCCCATTCGTCGCCCGTGCGCACGCCTTCCTCGGTTACGGCGTCGAGGGCGATGACGGTCGAGGGGCGAAGATAGGTCCGCTCGACGAGTATGCCGAGCATCACAAGCCAGAAGAGAAGGACGGAAATTTTAATCAGTCGTTGTATCATATCGCGGAGGCGGCGGCCGGTGTTTTCGTAATGGTAGCCGCAAAGCGCGGCCTTGTCAATAATCAACTGGGAAGCTTCCTGTTTTCGTGGCATCATATACTCCCGTGATTTCAGTAGTATAGGAGAAATTTTGCCTTGACTTTGAAGAACCTATGTTCTATAGTATGCACCGAATGAGGAGGTATCCATGACCAAGGCAGATATCATCTCGGAAGTGTTCGACAAAGTCGGCTTGCCGAAGCAGGATGCGGAAGAGCTGGTGGAGATGATTCTGAATCTGATCAAGGATACCCTGAAACAAGGGGAAACGGTCAAGCTCTCGGGCTTCGGTAACTTCGTGGTTCGGAAAAAAAATTCGCGAAAGGGCCGGAACCCCAAGACCGGCCAGGAGATAGAAATAACCCCGCGGAGCGTCGTCAGTTTCAGGCCGAGCATGATTTTCAAAGAGCATGTCATCGAGACCCCCAAAGCCGAATAAGCTTTTTTACCGGATCGGCGACGTGAGCCGGCTCACCGGGCTTGAACCGTATGTGCTGCGCTATTGGGAATCGGAGTTCCCCCAGCTGAAGCCTCAGAAGGGCGGCTCCGGACAGCGCTTGTATAAACAGAAAGATCTGGACCATATCCTTCGGATCAAGCAGCTTCTCTATAAAGACGGTTACACCATAGCGGGAGCCAGAAGCAAACTCGACGGGAAAGCCGGGGGGCGGGACCCCGAGGCCGTTATCGAGAGCGTTAAAAAGGAATTGAGGGACATTCTGGAAATTTTAAAATAAAAAATCGGGGCGTGGCGCAGCCTGGTAGCGTACTCGCTTGGGGTGCGAGTGGTCGGCCGTTCAAATCGGCTCGCCCCGACCATTTTTCCGAAGCCATAACTTTTAGTGATAAGAGTTATGGCTTTTTTGTTTATGTAGAACAGGGTGCTGCCTGCAGTAATGTAAAAAGCGTTTGCAAAAAATGAAGATATTCTATAGAATAAGGACAGATACCCAGTTGGAGATTTGCATTTATAATACACCACGTGAACAAGGAGGCAGCTTTCATGAAGAGTAAAAAATACTGCAGCGGTTTACTGATCTTATTCTGCGCCTGCATGCTCTTAGTCGCTCCCAGGGCATACTCGGATATCGAATGGAGCGTAAAGACGCAGCTGAAACTCGATGCGTCGCCCGCGGACATCGCCCTCTCGGCGGACGGCAAATGGATCTATGTTCTTGCAAGCGGAGAGATTCTTGTCTACTCCGTGCCGGAGTACAAGGAGGTCAAGCGCATCCCGGTGGACAAGTCCTTCGACCGGATGGTCTACTCCTCCGCGGACAATGCATTGGTCCTGTCAAGCAGCGCGGAAAAGTCCTTGAAGGTCATTCAACTGGAGGTCCTGCATCATTTTTCCGTCGAGGGCCTTCCCTTTGAAGGACAGAAGAACGCTCCGGTCACGATCATGGTCTTCAGCGACTACCAATGACCGTACTGCGCCCGGCTCGAGCCGGTACTCCAGCAGTTGCTGGAGAAATATCCTAACGACGTAAAACTGGTCTTTAAGAACTTCCCGCTCCCCATGCACGCCTTTGCGCGCAAAGCCGCGACTGCGGCCCTGGCCGCGTTTCGCCAGGGAAAATTCAAGGATTTTCACCGTAAATTATTCGAAGCGCAGGCCAGCCTCAGCGACGAGACGATACAGAAAATAGCCCGGGACTTAAAGCTCAATATGGACACCTTCAACAGGGACCTGGGCGACCCGGCCATCCAGAGCCTTATCTATAGGGACATGAACGAGGGAACAGAGGCCCAGGTTCCGGGCACTCCCACCCTTTTTGTGAACGGAAAGATTTTGCAGGCTCGAAGCTTCCAGGAAATGGAGCAGACCATAGAGTCTGCATTAAAGAAAAAAAAGCAGGGCACCTGACCCGCTGCTGCAATGGCCCAGAGAACGTAATTTCATGATACTTGTAACGAACGATGACGGGGTCTATTCCCCCGGCATTCAGATACTTGCCAAACGGCTTCGCGAACTCGGGCCGGTGGTGATTGTCGCGCCGGACCGGGAACGGAGCGCCGCAGGCCACTCCATGACCCTGCACCGGCCCCTCCTGATTGAAGAGATCAAGGAAGGGACCTACAGCGTGAACGGCACGCCCACGGACTGCGTAAACATCGCTGTAAAGGGGCTGCTCAAGGAAACGCCGAAGCTCGTGGTCTCGGGCATCAACAAAGGGCCGAACCTGGGGGATGACGTGACCTATTCAGGCACGGTCGCGGGCGCGATCGAAGGCATCCTGCTCGGCATCCCGTCGTTCGCCGTGTCGCTTGTTGCGCGCGAGGATTTTCGTTTTGCCGAGGCGGCGGAGATCGCGCTCCGCATGGCGGACCAGGTCCTGCGCGAGGGACTGCCGGCCGGCACCCTCCTCAATATTAATGTTCCCAATCTCCCGATGTCCGAGATCGCCGGCACAAGCATCACGCGACTCGGAAAGCGCATCTATCACCAGATGACCGTCGAGCGCGTGGACCCGCGCGGGAAGAAATACTACTGGATCGGCGGCGGAGAGCCGGACTGGGAGCGCGAGGAAGGCACGGACTTCGATGCTGTGGACCGTAAAAGGGTATCGATCACGCCGCTTCATCTCGATCTTACTGACTATTCCTCCTTTGACAGGCT
>JBGPHF010000297.1:0-3143 GCA_041484215.1 Nitrospirota bacterium | reverse complement strand
TCAAGATTTTTACGGTGGCCACGAACGACGAGACGCTGAAAGTTCACCGGGAGGAAAAAGTCGACCTCATCGTTACGCGTCTTGACCTGCCCGGCGTCAGGAGCGAGGACCTCTTTGAGAGCATACGGCAAAATAAGGGTCTGAGAGAGGTTTCTACCATCATCATCTGCGAGGACACTCCCGCCAGCCGGGAGCGGTGCGGACAATGCGGGGCAAACGCGGTCTTTACCCTGCCCGTCGATAAAGTGTCGCTCCTGGCCAAGATCCAGGAACTGGTCGAAGTCGCGCCGAGGAGATACTACCGGGTCGCAATTTCCGTCAGCGTTGAAGGGACGCTCAATAATGTGCCGGTCCTTTTCCGGATGGAAAATATAAGCGCCAACGGCATGCTCATCAAGGCGGACGACAGCCTTTCGCTCGGCGATCAGATTTCTTTTTCGTTCTTCCTTCCCGATGACACGCGCGTGAGAGCGCGCGGAAAAATCGAGAGGGTCGTCAAACAGGAAGCAACCCCGGACGGCGGGCTGTACGGGGTGGAGTTCACGGACCTCGCTCCGAGTTACCGGTTCGCGATCGAGAAATTCGTCAAAAAAGAGCAGGATCGAATCCAGGCCCTGGCTCCGCTCCCGGCGGACGAACTCGCCCGGTTCAAAAAAATCGCATGATTTTTTTCCCGAGCGGACCGAGCAAGTGCGACGTAATACTTTTTCAGTAGAGAATGTGTTGATTCCTTTCGTTAAAAACCGCCCTTTATCTCCCGTTACCAGGACTCTCCGAACAATGTAAAAGTGCTACAATAATTACAAGCAAAGCGCAGTCATCGAAATAAATCAGGGGGAAACGGCACCATGATAAAAATCTCAACGCCGCAATGGTTTGCTTTCGGCCTGATTGTTTTCCTGGCGATCATGCTTGTCGCGGGTCTGAGCGGATACCGGGCGGCAACGAAATTTGCAACCACACTGGAATCCTATGCACCTTCCTACGACGTCCTGGGGGCGATTAGTCGCGTTCGGTCCCTCACCGCGGTGATCGACATCGCCGGCCGGAATGCGGCCGCAACCGGAGATGAAAATACGATGCAGCAGTTCCAGGCCGCATCCACCCAGGTCAGGGAAGAGCTCGATGCCTTGAAAAGACTTACCGCAGACTCAGCCGTGCAACAAGAGCGCATCTTCACGCTCACGGAACTGATCGAAGAACAGGTCGACACGACAAACCGCGCCATAAAATCCTCAAGCCCCAAAAAACTTAAGCCGGCAACACGCGGTGTGGACATCCCCGCGCTGCCCGGCGGGATCAAGGCGACCCTGGACCGCATAGAAGAGCATGAGAAAACGGCGATCAAAAACCAGGGCGATACCGTGCGAGCTGCTGCTCGGCGTCCGGTGCGGGCGATGATGGCGGCAGGAGCTTCCGCGCTTGCCTTATCCGTACTCGCGTACCTGTTCATCTTCGGGGAGGCGGGAAGGCGGCGGCGGATCGAGAGGCTGCTCCAGGAAAGTGAGAAACGATTTGGCTTGCTTGCCGACGGGGCAAAAGAATACGCTCTTGCCGTGCTCGACGGCACGGGCCGTGTGACGGCCTGGAACGCGGCGGCGGAGCGCATGCTTGGCTACAGTGCCGACGACATTAAAGGAAAGTTTTATTCCCGATTCTATCCTGAAGACGAGGCTGGGCGCCAGCAGCCGGGCCGGCGGATCGAGGCGGCAGCGCTTCAGGGCAAGTTCGAGGAAGAGGGCATGCGGTTCCGGCGGGACGGGACCATGTTCCCGGTCCGGGAAACGATCCAGGCGCTGCAGGACGAAAAAGGGAAACCGAACGGTTATGCGGTGGTGCTGCAGGACCTGACGGACCAACAGCGCTCGCAGGAGACGATCGCGAAACTCGGACTGTCCGTGGAGAATGCATCGGACCTTGTGGCGATCACGCGGCCGGACGGGACCATCGACTACGTGAATCACGCTGTGGAAGAGGCGACCGGCTACGTCAAAGAGGAGCTCATCGGGAAGACGCTGGAGGTGATCAGATTCCCGGAACCTGGTGCAGGAACCGGGAACGGCGCACCGCAAACAACGGAACGTGACGGACGGGATCCCGGGGTGACGGTCAATCGCAACAAGAACGGTGAGCTGTTCTATTTGTCGGAAATGCTCACAACACTCACGGACAAGGACGGCAAGCCGACCCACATCATCGTGACGGCCCGTGACGTGACGCACCAAAGGAGTCTGGAGGACCGGCTTAGTTATCTCTCTCACTATGATCCCCTGACCGGGGCCTCCAATCGGGACGATTTTATGGAACGGCTGCGCGCGGCGGTGGGGCGATCGAAAGAAAACGGGAAAAAACTCGCTGTCCTCATTGTCGTGATCGACCGGTTCAAGTTCATCAATGACGTGTTCGGGAGCGACGCGGGGAACACGGTGCTGAAGCTGGTCGCAGGAAGGCTCAAGGAGGTTGTCGGCGACGGAGGCGCGACGGCGCGTTTCGGGAGCGATGAATTCGGCGTCCTGCTCGAAGGTGTTGAAAAGATCGCGGACGTCGTGTCCACCGTGGGGTCGATCATCGAGAACGTCTCGCGGGGGATCTCCGTGGACGGGCGGGAGGTGTTCGTGACGCTGTCCGTGGGCGCGGCGATCTGTCCCTCGGACGGGGAGGACGCGGAAACGCTCGTGAAGAACGCGGACATCGCGCTGGCGCAGGCAAAGTCCGGAGGCATCAACAGCTTCCGGTTCTATTCGGCGGAAGTCAATGCCAGGATGTCGGAACTCGTCGAGATGGAGCAGCGGCTCTTCGGCGCCCTCCAGAACAATGAATACCAGGTCAACTATATGCCATACTGCACTATGGAAGGGAAAAAGATGGCCGGCGCCGAGGCGCTCATCCGGTGGGTCAACCGGGACCTCGGCATTGTCTCACCAGCCCGGTTCATCCACACCCTGGAGTCGACGGGCATGATCATCGACGTGGGGGCATGGGTGCTCAAGACGGTCTGTGGCCAGATGAAGACAATGGGCGACGGCAAACACGTATTCCCGATTTCCGTCAACCTGTCGGCGGCCCAATTCCGGCACGACCGCCTCATCGAGATGGTACGGGACACGATCAAAGCCATGGCCATCAACCCCAAGCGCATCGTT
>JBGPHF010000296.1:0-3160 GCA_041484215.1 Nitrospirota bacterium | reverse complement strand
TCCCGTTTAGCTCATCGACCGCAGATTGACAATAATTCGCTGGTCAAGCTTAGTCACGACATGCGCGCCAAGTCACTAAAGCCGAACAGTATTGTGCAGGAAGTGTCCGGCATCATGAAAAACAACTAGCCATGGGTTCTTGAGTCATTCGACCAGCTTGCGGTTTTACGACGACTTGAAACAACTTATCCGACCCTGGAAGAGGCCGGGTGCAAAGTCGGCATCGGGGTTGCGACAGGCGCGGATAAAGTGTATGTCGGTAAGTATGACGAGCTTGATGTGGAGCGGGATCGAAAGCTGCCGTTGGTCATGACCAGGGATATTCGCGCCGGCAAGGTGGAATGGCACGGTAAAGGCGTGATCAATCCCTTTGACGATGAAGGTGGCCTGGTGAACTTGAAAAAATATCCGAAGCTCGCGGCTTATTTGAACCGACACAAGGCTGTGATCTGCAATCGGAATGTGGCGAAGCGAAACAGCGAGCGTTGGTATCGGACGATCGACCGGATCACACCATCAATCACGCACATGCCGAAACTCCTTATTCCCGATATTAAGGGGGAAGCAAATATCGTATATGAAGAAGGAAAATATTATCCTCATCACAACCTCTATTACATTACATCCGATACCTGGGATTTGAAGGCGCTTCAGGCGGTCCTCCTGTCGGACATCACCCGTATTTTTATCACAACCTATTCCACGAAGATGCGGGGCGGCTATCTGCGGTTTCAGGCCCAGTACCTGCGGCGTATCCATATCCCTCATTGGCAGGATGTACCGGAAAAGGTAAAAGCCAAACTGAGAGCTGCCGCGGAAAAGAGGGACATCGCGGCATGTAACGCTGTTACCTTCGATCTCTATAAATTAACGCCTGAAGAACGCAGCATCGTCGGGCAAGTTGATGAAAAGGGAGTGGATGATGCCGCTTGATCTCGCTGATTATGAAGCAAAGGCCCGCGCTGCCGTCAGGAAGTTCTGGACCGGTAGGAAGAAGGCTGTTAAAAAGCAAAAGGCAGGCGGTAAGGCTGACCAGGGCGAACGGAGCGCGGTAACCGCAGGCAGTAACATGGACGGGTTTATTGATTTAGTCGTGGATATTGTTCATGCCAACGGGTTGCCTGACGTTGAAATCAAGCTGAATCGCAGGCTTCTAACACTTCCCGGGTTCTTTCGCCCTACAAAGTTGTGGGATCTACTTGTGATATATCAGGGAAAGCTTATTGCGGCAATAGAGTTCAAGTCTCAAGTTGGCTCATTCGGTAATAATGCTAATAACCGTTGTGAAGAAGCATTGGGCACGGCTATTGATTTTTGGACAGCCTATCATAAGGGAGCTTTTGGAGAGAGCAAAAGACCATTCACTGGATATTTGATGCTTCTTGAAGATGACCCAAAATCACGTACGCCGGTAAAGGACGTTTCGCCGAATTTCAAATTGTTTCCTGAGTTCATTGACGCATCATATGCGGAGCGCTATAACATCCTGTGCAAGAAATTGATGGAGGAAAATCTGTACACGGCAGCTACCGTTATTCTCTCTCCGCGTACTGCCGCTAAAACCGGCGCGTATTCCGAGCTGAGCGATATGACGGGGCTTGAATCATTCGTATCGACACTTGCGGGACATATCGCGGTGGCAGCGCCAAAGTTGAAACGAAAGTAATTCTCGCATATTCGGCGAGACAAAGTTCGTGAGCCAAACGAGCGAACAGAGGTAAACCATGAAGACTTTGGAAAAGCGTTATGGGAAAGAACGCGAGATGCAGCGGGTTCCAGTCGTGCTGTCGAACGGTGAGGAGATCAAGCTTTTGCCGGGCAGGCAGAATGTATTGGTAAAGAAGGTCATTGCTGATTTTTGCTCTTTTTATACCCCGGCCGGGCATGTACTCTATGTAAGCGACACTCAGGGGAAATGGTCATACCTCGATTCAGATGCCTTTGCGGAATTGGGACTCGGTATCGAAGATCATGGGAAAATGCCGGATATCGTCGTGCATCACCTTAAAAAAAACTGGCTCTTTCTTATTGAAGCGGCAACCAGTCACGGACCCATAAGTCCTAAGCGTAAGCAGGAGTTAGAGGACCTGTTTGCCGGTTCGAAAGCAGGGCTTGTTTATGTGACCGCGTTTCTCAACCGGCGAACGATGGTGAAACACCTCGACGATATCGCCTGGGAAACAGTTGTATGGATTGCCGAAACCCCCACTCATCTTATTCATTTCAACGGCGAACGTTTCCTCGGCCCTTATGAGAATTAACGGCAGCGTGAAGATTGAGCTGAGCGCAGCGAAATCCAGCATCGTAACGATATGACGTTCAAGCAAAAAAAATATCTCTCCAATGAACCCCTGGCCGATGCGATCAGGAAATATAATGACGCGCTCAAGGCCGCGCACATCAACGGGCCGCTTGCGGGCGAGCGCATACCCGTGGTGGACGCGCTCGGCCGCGTGACTTCGGAAGCGGTGATCTCGAAGCTGTCGTCGCCCTTTTACCATTCAGCGGCCATGGACGGGTACGCGGTCCGGTTTCCCGACACGTTCGGCGCTACGGAGACGAGGCCCAAGCGCCTCATAGTCCCGTTGCAGGCCGTGGCGATCGACACAGGCGATCCCCTGCCCGAAGGTTTCAATGCCGTGGTCATGATCGAGGACGCGGAAAAAATCTCGGAGACCGAAATCGAGCTTTTAAAATCCGCGACGCCGTGGCAGCACGTGCGGCTGGTCGGCGAGGACATCGTGGCGACCGAGCTTATCCTTCCCGAAAATCACGTCATCCGGCCCGTGGACCTGGGTGCCATGCTCGCGAGCGGCCACACCACGGTTCTGGTCAGGCGGAAGCCCGTGGTCGCGATTATCCCGACGGGAAGCGAGCTCGTGGAGCCCGGGAGCGCGATTAAAATAGGAGATATCATCGATTTCAACTCGACCATGCTCGCGGCCCTGGCGCTGGAATGCGGTGCCGAGCCGGTCAGGAAAAAAATCGTGCGGGACGACGAGGAGCTCTTGCGCTCGGCCCTGCTCGAAGCAGTCGCGCTTTCCGACCTGGTCGTGATCAACGCCGGATCTTCCGCGGGACGGGAAGATTTCACCTCCGAAGTGATCGCCTCGGTAGGCCAAGTCATTGTGCATGGCGTGAATATCAAGCCCGGCAAACC
>JBGPHF010000295.1:0-3172 GCA_041484215.1 Nitrospirota bacterium | reverse complement strand
CGAGGCGAACTCCGAATTGGTCGTGGACAACGGAGAGACGATCGTTCTCGGCGGCATCTACTCCAAGAATGAGGGAAGCTCGGAAGCAGGCATTCCTCTTCTTTCCCAGATACCGCTTCTTGGGTGGATTTTTAAGAAGACCACTAAGTTCGAAAATCAGAATGAGCTCCTGATCTTCATCACTCCCACTATCGTGGGCGGGGAGTCGCTGCTCAAGGCTTCCCGGAAATAACGTTCGTTCATCCCTGCAGCAGGGGCCCGGCATACGCCCGGAGGAGTCAGCATGGCCGAAGTCGCCAAAAAGAAAAAAGTCGGAGAGATGATGATCGGCGCCGGCTTGATCAATGAAGCGCAGCTCGTCAAGGCGCTTGAAGAACAGAAAAAGAGGGGCGGCAAGCTCGGAGAGATCATCATCAACCTGGGGTTCATAACCGAGTTCGCCTTCGCATCGATCCTTGCCAAGCAGCTCAGCATCAGTTATGTCGAGATAGACAAGGAGTTGGTGGACGCCAATACCGCGAGGCTGATTCCCGAGGAGATGGCGCGGCGGCTCACGGCGCTTCCCCTCTACAAAAAA
Organism: Nitrospirota bacterium; assembly: GCA_041484215.1. Classification (GTDB taxonomy): domain Bacteria; phylum Nitrospirota; class UBA9217; order UBA9217; family UBA9217; genus JBGPHF01. Next base: position 2,595 of record JBGPHF010000295.1, on the reverse strand, counting down.
AATGAAAAGATTGCCGTGGCGATGGCCGATCCGCTCGACATCTTCGCCCTTGACGAGATCCGGAGCGCCCTCGGACAGGAGGTCTTTCAGGTCGTTGCAACGCGGAGCGACCTGCTTCGGTCCATAAGCCGCTCCTATGGCGTGGCCCCCGGGATCGAAGCCGCCGCAAAAACGTTTTCAGAGACCTCGACCGCGGCGAGTAAGGAAGAAGGCGCTGCACCCCTTGCCGTGGGCGAGGATTCCCCGGTGGCGAAGACGGTGAGCATGCTGATCGCGCAGGCCATCATGGACCGGGCGAGTGACATCCACATCAACGCCGAGGGAAAGATCATCAAAATCCGGTACCGGATAGACGGCGTGCTGAGGGAAGCGAGAACTTTGGACCGGGACATGCATGCCCCGATCGTCTCACGCATCAAGATCCTCGCAAACATGGACATCGCGGAAAAACGCGTCCCGCAGGACGGCCGATTCCAGGCGAAAATAACCCATGCCGCTTCCGGTCCGGTCGTGAGCTCCGTTTTCAGCGGGAGAGGTTCGTTCCGCGCCGATGACGACACGACCGTCGACATCCGTGTTTCCACGCTCCCGGCGATCCAGGGCGAGACCGTGGTCATGCGCATCCTGAGCAGGACCCAGATCCTGAACAGCCTGGAGGCCTTGAATTTCAATCCCGATATGCTCGCCCGTTATCGAAAACTTATTGCCCGTCCGTTCGGCATGGTGTTGGTGACCGGACCGACCGGCAGCGGGAAGAGCACCACGCTCTATGCGAGCATCAACTCGCTTGACCGCAAGACGAACAACGTTATTACGGTGGAAGATCCCGTGGAATACCAGATCAGCGGGGCGAATCAGCTTCAGGTAAACCCGAAAGCCGGTGTTACGTTCGCGAGCGGGCTCCGGTCCATCCTCCGGCAGGACCCCGACATCATCATGGTGGGTGAAATCCGGGACCAGGAGACCGCGGAGATCGCCATTCATGCGGCCCTTACCGGGCACGTGGTCTTTTCCACGCTCCATACGAATGACGCGGCCGGCGCCGTGAGCAGGCTGGTCGATATGGGTGTCGAGCCGTTTCTCATTGCATCATCCATTACGGGGATCGTGGCGCAACGGCTGGTCCGCAAACTTTGCGAACATTGCAGAAAACCCTTTCCGGCGTCCGCGGAGCTGCTGCGGGGGCTCGGCATCAATGCGGCGTCCGCGACGTTCTATCACGGCGAAGGTTGCCCGGCATGCAAAAATACGGGCTATAAAGGCAGGGTCGGGCTTTTCGAGCTTCTGGAAATAAACGAAGCGATCCGCGGGTTGATCGTGTCCAAGGCCCCAGTCAGCGGGATAAAGTCAGCGGCCGCCCGGGCAGGGTGGAAAACGCTCCGGCAGGAAGGACTGCTCAAAGCCGCGGCCGGGATCACGACCATCGAAGAGGTCCTGCGGGTGACGATGGCGGAAGCGGATGAAACATGAAGAGAACCATGGTGCCGAATATCGATTACAGTTTATGCCAGGGATGCGGCGGTTGCGCCGAGGCCTTCCCGATGTTCTTCAAAATGCGCGACGAGAAGGCATGGGTAATCAACGCCGAAAAATTCAACATTGAAGAACACGAAGGCGTTCTTACGATTTGTCCCTACTATGCCATTTCGATAGAACAGGGGTGAACGCGCGGAGTAATTACCGCGCGTTGCCGACGGCGGGACGCGGAGAGACGGAGTCGATGAGCCGAAAAAAAGCTTCCCTCGCCGCCGGGCTTGCCAGAATACCGTTGTGCGTTTCATTGAAGCCGTAGAGCCTCACCGCTGCCGCCTGCTGGACAGGGGCCAACTGGGAACGAAGCGTGACCGCGCCGTCACTGCTTTCCCCCAGCTTGAACGTCGAGGGATCGTTGTAGGAGAAAAAGAGGTGGAACGGCAGCGCCTTGGGAGTTTGGCGACGGTCGAGCTCTTGAAGAAACGCGCTTCCCGCCGCGATATCGCGCCAGGCCGGCACCATGACCGGAGCGGTGTCTAGCCACTTGCGTGCGGAGTCATCGCCGCCGTAGGGCGTTGAAAAAGAAATATACAGCTTGAGGGAAGCGGGGAGCGGGCGGTCCGTTGAAAGCTTGTTGATCGCCGACAGGGCGATAAGGCCGCCCATGCTATGGGCAGCCAGCACGATCGTGCGATTGCCGTTTCCGGCGTTCTTGTCCATCGCATCGACCACCTGCGCCAGCAGGGAGCCGAGCTTGTCCAGCGGCAGTCCTGAAGGATAATAGAGAAAAAAAGGCTGGAAGCGGCTCCGGTCAAGCCCGTCTACGAGGTATTTCCAGTCCCGCGGCGTGCCTGAACTGCCGTGTACGAACAAAACGGTGGTTTTCTTTTCGTCGAATTCTTCAAGGCCGAAGAGGAACCCCTGGGTATGGGCCATCAGGTTTACCGGATTGTAGAGGCCGGTGTCGCCGAACTCGGGATCAAAGAAATCGTCGTCAAGAGAGGTGTAGATATAGCTCGTGTCCCGCATCTTGACTTTGAGGCGGAAAACGGTTTTTCCCGGGTTGTCGAAATCCACGGTGATCGGCGGACCTGCCACAACGCAGTTCCCGTTCCCGGAACT
>JBGPHF010000294.1:0-3179 GCA_041484215.1 Nitrospirota bacterium | reverse complement strand
GTCCGTGCTGAACCCATTCAACAGCTCCGAGAAGGCGGGCCAATCCTTTTTCGGGGAGAGGATTTTGGTTATGATCGCCTCGGCCTTCCGCAGCAATCCGACCTTTCCGCGCAGCGGAGCGGTCAGTCGTTTGAAATCCACACCCTTGAGTTCGTCCGAAAGTTCAAAGGCTGAAATATAGAATCCGCCCGCGCTTTCCTGCTTCAGCAAGAACGTGCCGACATGTCTGCCGCTTTGAATGATGTCGAGCTGAAGGTCTTTTGCCTTTCGCACCCGCTCGGCCGCGGCCTTGAGCTCGAAATACCCCTGTTGAAGGCCGGTCCGTGCAAGCTCGGCCCCGTTCCGGACCAGCGAAGCCTCATAAGCCCCTTCGGGGACGGCCAGAACGGTCCCCTTCAGGATGACGGTCCCGCCTTCCTCGGTCATGCAGAAGTCCTTTGCCGCGAGCGAAGTGATGACGCCCTTGTAAGCCGTTGACAGTGTCCCGATGAGATAATCGAGGCTGCATATATCATTCGTCATGTGCACGTCGTCGCCCTCTCCTCTAAGTCTAGCACGGACTCACCCGAGCCCCCCGGTCTTGTTCTTCTTTTGGCTTTTCGCTTGACAGATACGCCCGTTCAGCTTATCATTTTAAAGAAGCTTAACAGGAGGATCTTTTGAAAGGAACGAAAATGAAGACCGCAGCAATCGCGATTATCGTGTGTTACGCACTTACCGGCTCCCCTGCCTCGGCGGGGGAAGCGCGGGAGCTCGAGCTTTTCGACGGAAGCGTCATAACCGGAGAAGTGCTTTCTCTTGTCAAGGGCATGTACACGATCAAATCCGAAAGCCTCGGAACGATACGGATCGAGGAGTCGAAGATCCGGGCGATACGCTCGCGCGTTGCTTCCTCCGCCGCGCCCCTGTCCGGCGCCGCCGGAACGAGCGCTGACGTCAAAACGCTCCAGTCGAAAATGGCGGGCGACCCGGAAGTTATGAACCTGATCCGCTCCCTTCAGGACGACCCCAAGTTCAAAGAAATGCTGGAAGACCCTGAAATCCTGCAAGCCGTGCAGAGCGGCGATGTGGCCGCGCTCTTAGGCAAACCCAAGTTCCTTGAGCTTTTGAACAATCCGACGGTCCATCAGATAGAAAAAAAAGTAAACTAGCCGGAAAGCCGGGTTTCCCGTCAATTCGCCTATCGTCAGGACCAAAATCTGTTGACAGCAAAGGAAGATATAGGTAGTATCTCTACCCGGATAAGAGGCTTAGTTCCCGGCGCGCGTTTGGCATGCCCAGGAGGAAACCGAATGGCAATCGTTCGCACAGCCGCAGCAGCCATCACCTTGTTTTTGTTTATTTCAGCATGCACGATCCGTCCCGAGCCGACCGCGGGCATGGACAAACAGGAAATGGCTGCCGTGTGGGGCCAGCCGAAAGAGAAATGGACCGGTACAAACGGCGTTGAATGCTGGGAATACGGGGACTTCGACAGCACCCTCGTGCTCCTGAAGAACGGGAAAGTGGTAAAAGCGACAGTCCCCGCAAGCCTCAGGAATAATTTCGAAAATCTGATGATCGGCCTCCCGGAAGCGGCGGTAAAAGAAATGCTGGGCAAACCCGCTGCGGTAGAGGAAAATAAGAATGGGAAAAAACTTTCCTATATCATGAAAACCGGCAGGACCAGAAAGTTCCATTACGTACGCTTCGTCAACGGCGTCGTGGAATCGTACGGTCTCGATAGCCTTAAAAACTGAGGTTAAAAGGAGCTGCATGGCCATCACCTATAAAGACGCTGGCGTCGACATCGATGCAGGAGACCTCTTCGTCCAAAAAATAAAACCATTCGTAAAATCGACTTTCAGGCCGGAAGTTCTGACCGACATCGGGGGCTTCGGCGGGCTGTTTGCCCTCAAAAAGTACAAGGAACCGGTCCTCGTGTCCGGCACCGACGGCGTGGGCACCAAGCTCAAGATCGCCTTTCTGACCAACCGGCACGACACCGTGGGCATCGACCTCGTGGCCATGTGCGTGAACGACATCGTGGTCCAGGGCGCCGAGCCGCTGTTTTTCCTCGACTACTTCGCCACGGGCAAGCTCAAACCGCTGGAGCATTCCGACATCGTCAAGGGCATCGCGGCCGGGTGCAAGCAGGCAGGCTGCGCGCTCATCGGCGGCGAGACCGCGGAAATGCCGTCTTTTTACGGCGCGGACGAATACGATCTCGCGGGGTTCGCGGTCGGGGTGGTGGAAAAAAAGAAAATCATCAACGGCTCGAAAATCAAGCCCGGGGATGCGCTCGTCGGCCTCGCTTCTTCGGGACTTCACAGCAACGGCTATTCTCTCGTGCGCAAGGCCCTGCTCGAAACAGCGGGCTACGGGGTGGACGACCTGCTCTCTGAACTCGGCGGCAAGACCCTAGGCGAGGTGCTGCTCACGCCGACCCGGATCTATGCGAAAACCATCCTGGCCCTGATGAAGGAATTCGACCTCCGCGGCATGGCCCATATCACCGGCGGCGGCATTACCGAAAACACTCCCCGCATGCTCCCGAAAGGCGCGGCCGCCCGGATCCGCAAAGGGACCTGGGAGATTCCCCCCATCTTCGAGCTGGTCCGGAAAAAAGCCGGAGTGGACGACGACGAAATGTACCGCGACTTCAACATGGGCATCGGCATGGTCCTGGCCGTGCCCGCGAAACAGGCGGAAGCCGTGATGAAGAAAGCCCGGAAGCTCGGCGAAAAGGCCGCTCTCATCGGCGAGATTGTGAAGGGCAAGCAGGTCGTTAAATACGGTTAGAATCGAGAGACGATCGTTCGCTTCGCTCGCTAAGACGAGAGACGCAAGAACCTTTTTTCTCGTCCGTCGTCCATCGTCCCTCGATCTCTTTACTGGAGTACTGAATGAAAAAGATCAAAATCGCCGTCCTCGTCTCCGGCCGGGGCTCGAACCTCCAAGCGATCCTCGACAACATCGGGAAAGGAAGCCTTTCTGCCGAAATAGCCGTTGTGATCAGCGATCAGGCCGACGCCTATGCGCTTGAGCGCGCGCGCCTGCATAACATTCCCGCCGTTCACGTGAGTGCAAAAGGCTATAAAGGCAGGCGGGATGAATACGATACGTTGCTCGTCGCGGAACTGAAAAAGCATGGCGTCGAACTCGTCTGTCTCGCGGGCTTCATGCGGATCATCACGCCC